>NZ_JBEONP010000057.1:0-27303 GCF_040544435.1 Undibacterium sp. GrIS 1.2 | reverse complement strand
AAACGCGCTACATTCAACGATTTGACGTGCGGGAAGGGCAAAGTATTGGTCGAGGCAAAAAAACGCCTCATTTATCAATTCTGTGGAACTTTAGCGCCGTTTGTGCAAAAACACCCGATTTGGGGCGGCGGCTTGAGGGGATTTAATTTATAAGGAAGGGGTGGCGAGACGCATAAAAAGACTACGGGCCGCAAATTGCGGCCCGATGGATTAAGTGCTAGGCAGATTCCTTGCCGGCTTTTTCTTCCGGCGCAGTACTAGAACTGCTGCTGGGTGGCTTTGTCTTCCCTAGCAACCTCAAACAAAGCAAGATAGATAGTCCTAGAGTCCACAAAATTGAAGCTCTTACCATTACGTATTGATTGTCTGGAATTGCAATATCACGCTCCCAATAATAATCAGGGTCGGGAAATGTCGTCGCTAGCACATATAGCAAAAAGCACCAACCACCCACTTTCCCAATAAAGAAAAGACGATTGTGGTTTAGTACGCCGCCAGTAAAACCAATTAACAACAGTAGTGATATTGCAATTCGGACCCAGAGCCGTAGAGTAGGAAAAAAATTAGTCAGTGGGCTAAAAAGAAGTATCACTCCTACGATTTGTACGAGCAATACACCCAACAAAATTTTTCGCTTTCTAATTTTCACAATCGCACCATTTCAACCAATCTTCTGGCGACTTGTTTTGAAATCTAAGTCCCGCAATACCAGCCAATAAAGCATCTGCGGAAAAAGGAGAAGTTTCTGTACCAGGCACAAGCTTATGAAGCTGCCAAACATAAACTCCAACTACCGTGCCACCAATTTCGTTCGGCCAACCCGCAGAGTACAGAAAATTTTCTGCCTCTCGATAATCGGATTTGTACCAATTTGGCCTTCCAACACCCGATGGTGATTTTTTCTTTCTCTCGTTGTTCTCGTCGCGAAAAGCAGGCTGAACGTGCCCCCCGTTTTGCCGAATATATTTGCAAATAAGTGCTTTTGCAGCCGGGGATGGCGCCAGCGGCGGCTGCGGTGGCGGGGGCGGGGGCCTCCATCCGGGCGGCCGCCCCTCTAATCCTTCAGGGTCAATGTAGGAAATTGGATTGCCCCCGACATAGGCATATGTATTGATGCCGCCACCCAGTCCAATTGGGTCACTCTCAACGTATCTACCCGTGGCCGGATCATAGTCCCTGAAGTAGTTGTAATAGGTTTGCCCTGACGCAGTTTCGTCGTAGACACAGCTACTTTCCCTATATGCAGCAAGGCTTTGCGCGCAATGTACGAAGACGGCTTCCCCTGTTTGATAGCAAATTTTTCCTAGAGGCGTATTTTGGCTTGCGCGCACGCGGGATAGCAAGAGATTTTTTCTTTCGCTGCTGGCTGGGGTTGGTGTTGACGTGGCTTTTTAGCGTGCCGTTTTACCTCACTGACTACCGGCGAAGCGCGGCGGCATGCGAGGCACGAGCACGCACCGTAACCCTGACCAGTCTTTTAGCTGATGTTGATTTGTGCTGGCGGAACGCGAGCACACTAGCCATGCTGTGAGCACGGCGACGGGGTTGTGTGGCCGTGCGTTTTGTTCTTGCGTGCCACCTGACTACCGGCGAAGCGCGGCTGTAAGCGCCCTTGGCGCGCACGCCGTAACCCTGACTAAATCCTTGCGCATCGAAGCGCACCAGCTTAGCTTGGCAGACATGGAGGGGCGTAAGACATAACGCCTCATTACGCGAAGTCGTCACACCAAGTGAAGCGCCAGCGTAACGACTGGGGCGATTTTGCGTAATGCCGCGTTATGTTGAATTGCGCAGCAATTTACCCCGGAAGGTCTGTGCCTTTGCATAGCACTTTACTGACTGCCGGCGCAGCGCGGGTGCAAGCGACAAAGGAGCGCGCTTTCGTCTTCACTGACCAGGCTCTTTGTGCGCCGGAGCTGCAACGGTAGAGAACGATTAGCGTCTAGCTTGGCGCAGTGCTTGCCCGTGTACCTGCTCAGCCCGTTTGCACGGTGCGCAAGGACTGTGACAAGCGGGTTACTGCCGTGTCCGTCGCCGGGCGTTTTGGCATGTCCGGTTAGCGTGGCGCGATGCCTTGCTCCGCCATCGATTTTCTGAGTAATTCCCCGGCGTGCTGCATCTCGTAAGCCTCTTGTTCGCTGACCGCCAATTGCCGGTAGTCGCTATACCCGGCACGCTTGAGAAATTCTGCCAATGCCCGCGCTAAGTCATTGGGTAAGTTTAGGTCGATGTGGCACATCATTCTTCTCCTTTGGTTTTTTCTGTAGTTTCTTCATGTGTTTCTGCATTCGCTTCTGCATCAAGCGCGTCTAGCAGCGTTTGGGCATCGCTCTCTACGCTATCCACCATCTCACCACTTTGATCGCCGCCAAGGCGCTGCAATCGTGCTGGATGGGTCAAGGCATGCACGGCTTTCAATTTGCCAATCGCGACATGGGTATAAATCTGCGTCGTCGAGAGTTCGGCATGCCCGAGGATGGCCTGGATGTAACGGATGTCGGCACCGTTTTCCAGCATGTGCGTTGCCATCGCATGCCGGAAGACGTGACAGCCGCCGCTGTTTAATCCGGCGTATTTCATGTGCAGCTTGACCATGTCGGAGAGGCGGTTCTTTTCAAACGCTTCGCCGTAGTCGGTGATGAACAGGTGCTGTTGCTCTTGGGCTGGCGCGAATTGTGGCCGCACTTCCTGTACGTAACGCGTGACCCAGGCACAGGCGCGTGCACCTATTGGAATGAGGCGGTCTTTGCGTCCTTTGCCTAGTCTTACCATCAGCGTGCCGCGCTCGGTGTCGATGTCATACAGACTTAAATGCATGAGTTCAGCACGGCGTACGCCGCTGCTGTACAGGGTTTCGAGTATCGCCCGGTTGCGGATGCCGGAAGGCGTTGCGATGTCGGCCTGGTTGAGGATGGTTTCAATCTCGGCCACGCTCATGAGGTGTTTGGGCAACTGGCGCGGCGGCTTGGGTAGCACCAGGTCAGACGCCGGATTGTGCAGAATGTGATTGTCCCTGGCTAACCATTTGAAGAAGGCGACGATGGGATGCAGACGGGTGGCTTGCGTATTAAACGAGAGCGGCTGGCCGTTGCTCTTGCGGTAGTGGTACAGGTGGCTTTGGTAGCGTTGCAGGATTGGCCGGGTGATGTCTTGCGGTTGCTGCAGGCTGCGTTCATCACACCAGAGAATGAAACCATCCAAGGCTTGCTTGCGAATTTTGGCGGTTTGCTCTGACAAGCCGGTGACCAGCGTCCAGTCGAGGAAGGCGTTTTGGTAGGCGCGTAAGTGGTTGGCGCTAGCCGGATCGGGCGCGTGGGCGCGTGCTGGCGATTGCGGTTTCTTGCGTAGTGCGCGCTGTTTCTGGCGGATGCCGCGTTCGTCTTTCTGTGCCATGGCCTTAACCTGCTAGCGCTGCACTGGCAGCTAAGGGAAGATGCTGGTACGACAGGATTGGTTCGTTCGCTGATAGGAGGTGCATTTTTACTTCGGCATCATTCATTTTTTCAGCAACCCGCATGGCTGTTGGTTCTTGTGCCGATTTTGCACTGCGCGAACTGCCCGCATCCGGGGCGCGTTGGCCCCGCGATGGGGGCGCGAACTCGGCTGTTTTACCCCGCGAACTGTGCATCGTAGGTGCAGTGCTTGGTGCAGTGTTTGCACTAATCGCCAACTCCAAACTGGCCAGATCAATCAAGCCCGGCACAAAGGCTTGCGCATCACTGCCCGCGCCGTCATACAGCAATTCATACTCGAAGCTTTGTCCCCGCTGGCCGCGATGCACCAGGAGATATTCCATCTGCACCAGGCGCTCTAAGTGCAGGCGCAATTGCGTATCCGACAGGCCGGTGGCATCCCTTGCTGCCTTGCGCGAGAAACGCAGGTCGGCACGCGCCAGACTTTTATTTTCACATTCGGTGCTGACGTACTGGTGGATCAGTTTGAGTAAACGCCGCGTCTGCGGCGGCAATTCATCCAGGCTTCTGCCCAGCACTTCATGCGCGATCTGGTTGGCTAGCGCTATGTCACTGATGGCGACTTCGATGTAACTTACTTCCTGGCCGTTGCGTTTCGATGTCTTCACTTCGCGTTGGTGTTGGTGCAGGAAGCTGATGGTGTCGATCAGGGTGAGGTACTTTTCATGATCGCGCCGTAGACGTGTGGTCTGGTCTGGGAAGCTTAAGAATTGCGCGTAGGGATTGAGGACTTCTAGCGGCATGAGTAGGCGCTGGGCGTTTTGGTGCAGCGTGATCAGGGCTTCCTTTTCTCGTTTGGCTAACATGCCGTCCAGCGTTCGCTTTTGTCGTTGCAGCTGGTGGATGGCGCGGGTCTGGCCGCGGCTTTCATCGACGGCCAAGACTAAGCAGCGGTTCAGCAGTTCTTCATCAAGATCGCGTGCGGTGGTGGTGAGCAGTAAGGCGACCGGGCCTTCTACCCGGTACGGTTGCGTCACCAGATTGCCCGTTACCGGGTCTTTGCCGGTGCTGGCCATGGTGAGTTCACCTTCGGACTGCAAGAGCTTTAAGGCGTAGCTGGCGCGGCTGGCGCCTTCCTCTTCGACGATGGCCAAGACCTTGTGCTTGAGATTGGTTTCGCCCATGTAAAACAGGCTCTGGCCGGTCATGGCGCTGTATTTAATTTTGTCTTCCTTGGGGACGAAGGCCAGTACCGTATCCATCAGGCTGGTCTTGCCTGCGGCGGAAGACGATTGAATCACGACGCCTAAGGGGCGCTCCAACTTGCGCGAGATGCAGGCCAGGTAACCGACTAGCTTGTTGGTTTCTTCACCGATTAAACCGCAGGTGGCGTAATCGACCAGCAGGCGTGTGACCAGATCCGGCGCGCGCAGTAAGGCCAGTGCGGCGGCGCGTTCTGCGCTATCCATCGGTATCGCTTCCGGTACTTTGGGGGTAAGCGCAGACTGTATCAGTTTGTCTTGCAAGGCTTCCAGTGTCAGCAGCACGCGCCCCAGATCAGTCTTGATCGTATTCTCTGGCACGCGCAATTCTATTGCCGCTTGCGTGATGTAGCTGTGCCGGGCGCGGGCGTTGTACAGGTCTAGCGTATCGACGTGGAAGGCGTCGCCAATCGATACCAGGAGATTGATTTTAAGCAGCTCATGCGCGAGATTTTTGGACAGGCCGCGCACGCGGTAACGCCGTTCGGCAAAGGCGAGGATGATTTCATTCTCGCGGATCTCGGCCTCCAGATTGGAACTAGGGGCTGATGGCAAGGCCGCTGCGGGTAAGGCTGCTGTCGGCGCAAGGATAGCTTCAGCGGCTAAAGAAATAAGCGGTGCAGGTGCTGTGCTGTCTGTTGGCGCAATGATGGATTCCGTCGCCACGTCCAGCACTGGCGATGTCTTACGCTCCGGTGCAACGCCATTACCGAGCCACGCCGCCTGACGGATTAAGACACCTAAACTTTTAGCCGCTGGCTGCACTTTTAAAGCGTAGTCATTGGCGTCCATGCCTTTGGGGAAGTGGATGCGGTAGCAGGCGATTCCCTCTGCCAGCAGGCGTTCGGCCAATTTAGTGGCCGCACGCTCACCCGCCTCATCACGGTCATAGGCAATCAGCACGCGTTCGATATTATTTTCTTTAAACGCAGCTAAATGATCATCAGTAAAACCTTCGGTGCCATAGCTGGCGGTGACGTTGCGGTAACCGGCACACCAGAAAGTCATGGCGTCGATCAGGGCTTCGCACAGGATGATTTCTTTACTTGCTACCAGTGCTTGAACATTGAATACGCCGCGATGCGCCCCGGGCAAATATAAATGCGCGGGCGTGCCTTTGCGCAGGTCGTCGCGGATCTTGCGACCGTACATTTCTGTGACCTTGCCCGCTACATCGAGGATCGGCACCACGAGCGAACCGTTGAAATGTTCGTGGCCGCTTTCACGGTAGATGCCTAGTTTCTCTAGTCGGGTGCGGATCTCGGCACCGGCGACGCGGGTTTTGGCGGGCAGGCGTAGACCCAGGCTGCGGTTGGCGTAGCCGAGCTGGAAATGCGCGATCAGTTCTGGATGGGTTAAGCCGCGTACTTGCAGATAGGCCAATGCTTCGGGTGAGGCCAGCAAGGTCTGGTGGTAGTAGCCCACGGTTTGATTGAGCAAGGCGCAGTCGTCGGCGTCAAATTCGACCGGCGCGGGCAAGCTGCGCACCGTGGTGCGCTTGACCGGCTCTTTGTTTTGAGCAGCTAAAGCAGGATCGGTATGCAGCAGCTCGACCGCATGTCTAAAACTGATGCCGCGCAGTTGCATCACCCAGGCAATCGGGTCGCCAGCGGCACCGCAGCCAAAGCAGTGCCACAAGTTCTTGGCAGGCGTGACCACCAGCGAGGCCGTGGCGTCATCGTGGAACGGGCACAGGCCGATCTTGTCCTTACCGGACTTCTTGAGCGCGATGCCGGCGGACTCGACCAGGCGCTCTACCGAGACTTCATTTTTTAGCCGCTCGATCTCTGTTTCTGGAATGCGTGCCATAAATCGCCTTTGTGCTAAAAACCTGTCAAGGGGGTAAAAATAAAAATAACCAACATTGATAATTACTCTAATATGGAGTAATCTCAACTCTATTTTAAAAAACAGGGGGTATGCTATGAAGCCTAAACAGCTTGATTGGGTCGAATGTATGGCTTTGGGTGATAAAGAATTTTTTGTGGCACTGGGTAAGCGTGTCGCGCAATTGCGCAAGGAACGCGACCTAACACAGCAGGAATTAGCGACATTATTGGGTGTTGCACAACAAACACTCGCCCATTACGAAGGGGCTCGTTTGCGCATACCGGCATCGATGCTGCCGACACTGGCCACCATCTTTAAAATACCCGTGGACGGCTTGCTTAACCGCAATGAAGCCACACCAGGCAGCGGCAAGCGCGGCCCGGCACCGAAATGGCAGCAGCAAATTGAAGCCATTGCGAAACTGCCAAAAGCGCAACAGCGCTTTGTCTCGCAAATGCTAGATACGGTACTAGCCCAGGCGACACGCTGATGATGCAAAAGACGACTTATGAATTTGATTGGGATGACAGCAAGGCGGCATCGAATCTGCGCAAACATGCAGTACGCTTTGAAGAGGCGATGGCGGTATTTAACGATCCTCTGAACATGACGCGCTTTGATGATGAACACAGCGAATCTGAGGACCGCTGGGTCACTTTAGGGCAGGCAAATGGCGGTACACTGCTCTTGGTGGTGCATACCTATTCACCTATTGATGAGCAGCATGTGTTAGTTCGACTTATTTCTGCCAGACGCCCCACCAAACGGGAAGCGCAGCAGTATTACGAAGCTTAAATTTTGAAGGAAATATCATGAAAGAAGAATACGATTTCTCGGGCGCTGAACGTGGTAAGTTTTACCGCCCTAATTTGAAGTTAATCCCACCGGTGCATTTGGAATCAGATGTACTCGATTACCTGGCTGAACGTGCACAAGCCAAGGGGACTTCTTTGAATGCCTTGATCAATACTCTGCTAAAAAAAGATATTGAGCTCATCGAAGCTGGCAGCTAAAGCAAAAAAATAAACATCCTTTTTTAGCCGCTAAAGAAAGAAGCCACTCGCATCCGGGTTACCGGAGGGAGTGGCTTTTTTATTTTAATAAAGAAGAAGTAATTAGTTAATTTTCCAACCAATGAGAAATAAGCGGAGCCGTCAACATAAATAAGAGAACCAGGCCCCAGCCGACAATCTCGCGCGTTGTGAGCTTATATCCGGTACGTTTAAGTATGAAATGTGCAGGCCCCACTAACAATACACCTTTAATATTTTTCGATTGGTCTTTAGATTTTCTCATTATCCAAAAAATCAATATCCAGGCAATAAAGCCAGACAAAATAATTATTGCGTACATAAGATAATTTTTCATTTCTACTCTGCCTTACAGTCTTTCGTACACTTAACTTGATATGTTATGCATCGAATTGCCGCCACACCAGCACCCCAGCTCTTGGAGATTGAACTTGATCCACCATCTCCATTGCCCTGTGCCGACCAAGGCCCTCCAGCGACATACCATTGCCAGTTACTCCAACCTGACAAGTCGCCACTATCGGATGCGCCGTTAATGCCACCGCCAATCGTGCCGCCAGCACCAGCCCCTAATCCAGGACCACCACCAACGCAAAATTGTTTGGCTTTACATTTGAGCTCTGGCTTACTTTTACACGTGACATTCACATTACTTACAGAGATATAACCGCCAACTTGTGCTGACATTCCAAAATCGCCGGCTTCCTCAGTCCATTCTCCTCCGGGGCAAGCTTCCAATCCTTTTGGATCTACTTTACTTACCGGATTATCTTCTACATAGGCATAGGTATTTGAACCAGCTTTAAGCCCAATCGGATCGGACTCGACGTATCTACCGATTTGAGAATCATAATCCCTGAAGTAGTTGTAATGCAGGTTAGTTTCTTTATCATAATACTGGCCTGGGAAGCGCAGGTTAAAGCGGAAGTTGTTCGCCACCCCCGTGTTTTGCGGATTCTCATTCGGCACCGTCGCCCCAAACGGATCACTATCCCAACGCCAGACCTCCGCCCCTGTGTTGTCCGTAATCACTCGCGGTGTATTCAAATGGTCACTCTGGATATCATACACTTTAGGCACATACGCCGTGACCGTCACCGGCACGGTCGCTGATGTCGTACTCGCCCCCAAATTGTCCGTCGCCTTGGCCGTCATACTGTAGCTACCTGCTGCCACATTGGTCCAACTGGTGTTGTAGGGTGCCTGACTTAAGGTGGCAATCGTGGTGGTCGTACTGGTACTGTTGTTGGTACCAAAGAATTCAACCTTGGTAACGGTGCCATCACTGTCGCTGGCGCTGGCATTGAGAATAATGGTCGCCGGCGCTGCTGCATTGGCCGGGTTAGCACTCAGGCTAATGGTGGGCGGCGTGTTGTTGATGACACTGAGACTGACGGGACTGCTGGTCTGGGTCAGTCCTTGACTGTCGGTGACTTTGGCGGTGAGGCTGTAGCTACCTGCAGTGGCATTGGTCCAGCTGTAACTATACGGTGCTGCCGTTTTACTGCCCAGTAAGGTCGTGCCTTGATAGAAGTCGACCTTACTGAGGGTGGTGCCGGATTTGCTGGTGCTGGCAGTGGCACTGAGAGTGATCGGCTTACCCACGGTGCTGCTGGTATTGTTCACCGGCGCCGTCAGACTACTCGTGAGCGGATTGGTGACGGTGAGTGTGACGGGGCTGCTGGTGGTGACACCCCCTAGGTTGTCGGTGGCTTTGGCGGTGAGCGTATAAGTCCCTGGTACGACATTGGCCCAGCTATAACTGTAGGGGGCGCTGGTGGCACTGTTGAGGAGCGTGGTGCCTTGATAGAAGTCGACTTTGGCAATGCTGCCATCGGCATCACTGGCATTGGCACTGAGAGTGACGGTGGCTTTACCTGCCATGCTGGTGTTACTGGCTGGTGCTGTCAGACTCACCGTGGGCGGATTATTCACGATAATAGCGACCGCACTGGAGGTGGTAACCTGGTTGAGACTGTTGGTGGCCTTGGCGGTGAGGCTGTAGCTGCCGGTGGTGGCACTGGACCAAGTATAACTGTACGGCGCTGCGGTCTTACTCCCCAGTAAGGTCGTGCCTTGATAGAAGTCGACCTTGCTGATGGTGGCTCCGGCGACATTGCTGGCATTGGCGGTGATCGTGATGTTGGAGGGTGAGGCGTATTTGCTGTTGGCTACCGGGGCGGTGATACTCACGACCGGGGCGGCGATGGCGCAGGACATGCCTGACAGACCGGCCAGACCAAGCAGGACAGACAGACATAAGGCCGGTGTGATGGGTGATGGTATGCGGAGTTGAAACACTATTTTTTCCCCTGACAGTCGGTCGGCACGTGCCGACCGGGTTGTTTGATGATCTGGTGTTGTTATCGTTGTGATGGCGTTACTACTAAGCCGGGTTCCCGTCTGGTGATCTCGGCTTGTATTGAGCGCTTTTTACGGCATGCGTACATGGATGCCGTGACTTATTTCAATACGGCCACAGGAATATCGTCCAGATAGACATAGTCCACACTCGTGGTACCGGATGCTTCGCTGATGAGCTTACCGCTCATGTCGTAGTGATACAGGGTGCTGGCAGTGGGACTACTCTTTTGTACTCGCTGACCTAAGGCATTGATCTGATACTGGACCACGCCTGCTGCCGTGGTCGCTGTCAGCATCCGGCCTCGGGTATCGTAGGTAAATTGCGCGACACCATTATTGGTGGTGCTGCCGTTGGCATCCATGGCGACTGCATTGGTCTGGCTGCCAGCCACTTGGGTGAGCCGGTTGCTGGTACTGCCATAGCTGTAGGTCGTGGTGGCAGCGCCTGTCGTTTGGGTATTGCGGTTACCTACCGGGTCGTAGGTAAAGCTTTGACTGGTTTGGGGGGTGAGGTAACTGGTCAGCCGGTCTAGAGTGTCGTAGCCATAAGTGGCTTGACGATTGGTGTTATTGACCTGGTTGATACTGATGATGCGGTTAGCCGCATCATAGCTGATGGCTTGTACTTGATTATTGAGCGTGTAGCTGGTGATGCGACCATCGAGATCAAAGCCGCGGGTGTAAGCTTGCCCCTGACTATTGAGATAGCTTTGTACCCCGCCGAAAGGACGATAGCTGACTTGACTGAGCAGGGTCAGGGTGACTCCGTCTTTGGTGGTGTCAATTTCCCCCTGTGGGAACTGTTGGTTATCGATTCGACCTTGTCCCTCCTTCAAAGCCTCATTATCCTTTCGCAGGGAACCACTATAATCTTTACAAGGCAAATCAAATTCCAGCGCCTAATTGTAATTGCTTTTGGCAACCGATTGGCGCAGCTGACGGTGCGGGCGGTGCTCCTCCTCCAGTTGGTGCAATTCCAATCCAACCCTTTGTGAATTAAGGGGAGTTTCATGAAATATCTTGGTGGGGCGGAAGTTAAATTCAGGGATAAGGTGAGGTTGGGGGACGATTCAGGAGGTGTTGTTGTTTGCTCAATTGATACCGGCGAATATACTGAGGAGTACCCGGAAGAAAAATGGGGTTATTTGAAGAAAGGAGTTGTTATATTGTTTCCCAAATATGGGCTTATTCATTATGAAGAGGCGGAAGCCAGACTTGGAATTAATTGTTCGTGCTTCGGATTAGCGAGGCTATAGCATTTGTCTGACATAAGTGTCTATGAAATAATTTCCTACATCCACCACACCGTGCCCTTAGCGCGGTGGTCTGCCTCAGTCACAAAATACCTTCCGGTAGACACAAAGCCGCCCTTTGAGGGCGGTTTTTGTATTTAAAGGGTTCTGTCGCAATAGCGAACCCAAGACGGAGTCTTGGCAGACGGAGTCCGCCTATCATTAAACAGAGCGGATTTTTCCTGCCAAAGCATAAAATTGGTCGGCAAAAGACAGATCATCTGCACCTTCCATCATGAGTTGACCCTTGCGAATCATGTGCATGAGTTCGATACCAACCAGGATGCTTTTGGCTGATCGGAACGATTTGAATCCGAGCATTGGTTTTGTTATTCGCTTCAATGCGCGATGGTCTTGTTCCACGATATTATTGAGGTACTTGATCTGACATACCACCATAGGTATTTCCATGGAAGCGTTGATCTCGTCAATCGCCGCTTTGTTGGTGCCGCTCTTGTCCATCGTGACTTTTGCAGGTGTGCCGTTCGCCTCCATGGCTTTGTCGAAAAACCGTCTGGCTGCTGCCTTGTCCCGCTTGGCGGTCAGGAGAAAATCAATCGTCTTGCCTTCCTTGTCCACTGCACGATAAAGATATTTCCAGGCGCCTTTGACCTTGATATAAGTCTCGTCCATCCGCCAGCTTCCACCGACCGGGTGCTTGTGCTTTCTCAATATCTTTTCCAGTAACGGCAGAAGTCGGATCGCCCAGCGGCTGACCGTTGAATGATCAACGAATACACCACGCTCCGCCATCATTTCTTCGACATGGCGAAGACTCAGCGGATAGGCTGCGTACCAGCGCACGCAGGTCAGCATTACTTCAAGCGGATAATGCATTCGCTTGATTACCTTGCGTAGCTCGTCTAGCATTACATGAATCACAAATTTTGTCGGCTTGGCAGTCTAACAGAGACAGCCTATTGCGACAGAACCCAAAATTCTGTTGGGGCTGGAAGATGGCGAATTGGATATGATGTCTATGGCGGCCAAACTGTCATGTTTAGGCTGCAACGCATTGATGAGGAAAAATGCATTAAATATTGGCATGGTTATGTTGTTTATCAAAGAGATTTGACACCTGAACAATGGAAAGCTGGTCGCAACGGCGGCTTTCCAAATTGGCCGAGAAAGCCTAAATAATGAATAACGAAATGTTTGTATATTCTTTGAGGTTTGCTCAATTTTCCATTGACTTCGAGATCAAAAAACTCAGATCAATTGAATTGACACGTAGATTTGATTCTCATGGCCCTGATTTTGCATTCGCAGTTTCTGAGATTTGGCTACAAATAGGCGCAACAAGGCATCTTATTATTCCTTCAAATAATCCAGGGAATTTGATTGAGGAATTGGAGGATTTTTCTGCTCAATTATTGAATCCAGTTTCGGTACCAAATTTAGAAAAATTAATTCCTCAAGGTGGATGGTGTGAGTGGATGCGTGGCTATTGGGATCGCCTCAATAATGATTGCAACACTGCCAGTGATGAAATAACTTATGAGCTGTTGATTTCATGTTCATTAATGGAAAGCCGAGAAGGTCATATTGCGGTTTATAGATACAACGGAATACCGACTATTGAAGTTGGAACTAGACCTGAGGAAGGGCGTAATTTGTCAAACAGCGTCGTTAATTTTCCAGTTGTCAGCGCGGGGCGTTTCCAGAGAGATTCACAGAAGCCCTTGCGGCCATTGGATCGGCGAAAATTTCCTTGACGCTGAATTTCAATTGAAGTGGAAAATTCTCTGCGCTGTTTAACAGCCTTAACAAGAATGAAGCTCAGAGCTTTACTCAACGTGACACTTAATGCAGGAGGAAATTGGGCAATCGACTTTTCGGCAATAGAGGGACTTACACTAAATATCATTCAAAAAGGGGATTGCTGGTTATCGATCGATGGATACGATGAGCAACTGTATTTGCGAACTGGTGATTGTTTTCTCCTAACCGGAGGAAGGAATTTCACTCTTGCAACAGATCTCTCTTTAAAGAAGCGAATTCTGCCTGAACAACTCTTTAGTAATATGGAAAACGGTGTTATTGAATGGCAAGGTGGTGGTGACGTAATTATAGTAGCTACCATTTTTCGATTCGAAGGCCATCTTCCGCAAGTGATGTTCGGAAGACTTCCCCCGTGATACATATACTTGGAAATTCTGAACAAGCTGCCGTGTTGCGTTGGAGTCTTGATGTATTCAATGCGGAATTGCGCAATATGGAGGTCGGTCATTCTCTTATCTTGAATCATCTTGCACCGATTATGTTATTACAAACATTACGAATTTATCTGCTCTCAGCGAAGAACGAAGAAAACTGGCTGGTCGCCGTTTCGAACCTTAAACTTTCGAAGGTACTCGAATCAATACACTCAGATTTCGGCAGAGCGTGGTCAATTGATGCTTTCGCGAACATCGCGAACATGTCACGCTCAAGCTTCGCACCTGCTTTCAAGAAAATGGTCGGTTTGGCACCGATGGATTATTTAGCGCACTGGAGGATGCAAGTTGCTTGTGAGCTTCTGCAAGCGGGAGGCGCAAGTATTTCTTCAGTTGCAAGCACCGTTGGTTACTCCTCAGAGAGTGCTTTTAGCGTCGCCTTCAACAAAATTGTGAAGTGTCGGCCTGGCGCTTACCGACGACGTTACACTGTTGGCGCAACATAATGAGATAAAGCAGTCGATTTGATCTCTACCAAGTATCCTTCCTAGTCGCATCAATATGAGATGGAGCTAATTAGTTAGTTGCAACCAAATCGTTGATACTGGAAGAAATCGACATAATGTTGGCAACATTACCGGCGGTGATTGTCATCAAACGATCAATCTGATTCAGCAATGTTTGATAGTCGGAAAGTGATTTCATCGCACGCTCCTTTAAATCGGTTGAGAGTTCAGTTTCGTAATTAGAGATGAGCCGCCGTAAATAGTTCAGCTTCTTATTTCCGCTTAAGATGCAGACCTTTGCGTCCATTAAATATTGAAAATGTAGCTTCTGAGTTAGTTCGGAAAGCTTATTGATATCTGTTGCAAATTGCAGGATGCTTACTTGCCATTTACGGTGGCTGATATCAGTAACATTCGACATATTTTCGGTTAGTTTTAATGCAATCTGTTCTTCTTCAACGAGAATTAAAATCTTTGTAATTCGGTTAGTGATATCAATACTCATCTCGTCAAATTTTTGTTGCTTGACAAAAAATTCTGTAAAAATATTTTTACTGTCAAGATGATATTTATTCATTTTTCAACTAGCGAAGCAAGAGTAGAGGACTAGCCATTTTTCAATAAAATCTTACCCCAGCTTTATAGCAATCGCATAGAAAAAATACTTCTCTTCGTAGGTGAATTGACTTTTTTTGACGAATAAAAACTTTCTTTCAAGTTTGTATTCGTTTGAGCGCTGAAATATTACCCATTCGGTTTGATCTTCCCTCCATTGCCAGGGGATCGTAAGTTCTCCACCGAATCTAAATTCAGACAGATCCTCTTGAAACTATTAAGCTGCACCGCTACTTTAGCCGGCCAGCGCGAGAAGTCGTATAGATCAATTAAAAAGGTGGGCTCGGCCGTCGGATGGTGTTGCGCTTGGCTGTTTCCCTCAAAGGAACTTGGTTGATAAGATGCTAGCGTTTGTGGATTCCTAGTAATGCAACGTCGTTACTCCGATCCCCCTTAATCCGGATAGATAGAATTGTGTGCAAAACGTGAGTCAATGTTCTACATAAATTTTGAAGCAAAAAAAGTACGAGCAATAAATAAAATGCCGTCCAGTTTTAAATGAACGGCATTACGGAGCGAGTTCCGTTTCTTATTGCAAGCTACTCCTATGCCTACGGGTTTAGCGCGGCGTTGGAATTTCCCATATACCACGGCCATACGTCGACACGCGCAAGAAACCGCCGCGGGCAGGCATGTAAAGGTCAGTTACATGCACAACCGGCAAGCCAGCGCCAAACTGATCCCAGGACAAGCCCCCGTTAGTCGTCTTGTATACGCCAATCCAGGTAGCAGCATAGGCAGTCAAGCCGCTTGGGTCAGCCGGGCTGACTAGCACCTTGGAGATAGGTAATTGTGGTAAACCGTTACACGCCTTGCTCCAGGTTACACCGAGGTCTGTGGTCTTGGCTAGCCAGCATCCTGATGATTGAAAGTTGGCGTTTTCCGAAGCAACATACATCGAAGTGTTATTGATCCATGCCACATTGCTGTTGAAACCATCGGTCACACTGGTTGGCAGTCGCTGAGTTGTCCAGGAGGCGCCGGCGTCGGTCGTGATACGTACGCGGCGTCCAGACGCTGCGGCCGCAATTCGGTTGCCATCGGTCGGATGTACGCCGATCACATGATCAGCCGCACGTATCGAATTGCCCTGCGCATTCGGGTCGGTGCTAGAGATCGAGTTCCAAGATGCGCCACCATTGGCTGTACGCCACAATTCATGGAAGCTACGTGCATAGAACACGCCACCAGTAGGATCGGCCGCCGCAGTCGGGGTGTAGATCGTGGTGTAAAAGTAGGCATTGCAGATATCGATGCCATTACTGTGACAACCATCCTGGCTGATGGTCGGGTAATTCCACATGCTCTGGTCGGTTGGAGCGACCGTCGAATAATAGATACTGTTACCCACATAGGAGCCTATGACGGCTTTGCCTGTGGCCTGACTCCAGCCCACGCCGAACCCATCGCCGCCAGAAGTTTGGTTGAAAACGCCGCTTCCGTTGATGCGCAAACGGGTACCATTATCCTGCAGGCCGGTAATTACACTGGAAGCATCCGTGCCCGAGGTGGCCAGCGAATACGTCAAATGATCAACCAGACCGATATTCTTACGATCATTCCAAGTTGTGCCACCATCGTCGCTGATAAACAAACCGCCGTCGTTGCCATAAAAAATACGCTTGATGCCGTTTGCCATCGAAATCGCAGCAGTGTGTGCATCGGCGTGTGTATAGGCTAGTCCGAATTGTCCAAGCCAATTGGTTTGCACGGTCCAGGTCTGACCGCCGTCGGTCGACTTAACGGTACTTAAATTGCCGCCGAAGTACACGGTATTGCGGGTGGTATCGCTAGGATCGACGATCACCATCTGGTTGTACCATGCCTGTCCGTGCATGACGTTCAAGTCCGGCTGATCGCTGTTCGGGTTCACGGGTGCGCGCCCGTTCAGGCCAAGTGCAGTCCAGGTCTGCCCACCGTCTACGGAACGGAACATATCTTGTTGATCTGAATTCGACGCAGCAGCGATCGCGTACACTATCTTGTCGCCGGGCGCACCGACCGCCAAAGTCGCACGGAATGCACCTGTGTAGCCATTACCGTTGTTCGCGGTTGGTACAAAGTTTGCGCCTCCATCAGTTGAAACAAACATCGAAGATGCAGCACCCGGAGCGTACGCAACGGCGAGCCAGCCGGCCGATGTCTTGGCCAAGCTGCTAACTGTCATGCTGGTGGAGATACCGTTAGCGGGAGCATAGCTTATGCCCCCGTCCACTGAGCGGTATAAACCTCCGTTGGTGGCAACAAGCACAGTATCGGTTGAACCACTGGTATCGACTTTCAAATCGAGTGAGGTTGTGGCAGTTGGTAAGTTCAGCGGCAGGCTCCACGTATTTCCGCCATCGGTGCTGCGCTGCACATAACCACCCAGCAGGCTGATACCGTCGAACGGATCGCCCAAAACCATGTAGATAGTATTCGGATTGCTGCCGAGTGCCGCCGCGCCGCCGCTGGTTGTCACGCCGGCGTCAGTCAATGCTTGCCAGGTCGGAGCATTTGAATTGAAATTCGTGGTCTTCCACAAACCACCGCCTGACGACAGTACGTACACAGTGTTGGAATCAGTCGGATGTGGCAAGATCGAGTTGACGCGACCACTGTCGACGATATTTTGCGCGATGCCGTTTTGTGCGATTTGCGCAGCGATCGGGCCGATCGAGCGCCACTTAGGGATAAACACAGGTGCAACGTGACCTGCCAATAATTCTGGATGACGCGCAGCCTGCGCTTGAATCTGTACCAACGCACGACCGAAGAAATCCTTTCCCAAACTACCCGAAAAACGTATTTTTAACCAGTCGCCGCGATCATACATGGACTGAGTTTCATTATGCGCTAAGCCACCTAGCGGGCCAAATGGTTTAGGCGTGTAGGATTCATCGTTATTGCCAGCGAAGGCGTTGACGGTGGCGGCCATCAGAGCGGTTAGTGCAAGCTGTTGCATTATTTTATGAGACTTCATTTACAAACTCCTATAAATACGTCAGTCATTGATTCGGGCGCGCAGAACCGCTTTCGCTATATCGCTTAGCCATGCATGAAGAGCAGCTTGTGTCCGAACATCATGGTTTAGTGCTTAATTCACTTCGACTTCATGTCTGCTTTTCAGCGGACTGGCGTACTCGCCTGACACCAGCGATGCTGGCTAGGCCAGCCAGCCAAAGAGCGAGCATTCCTGGTTCAGGCACACTTTGAACATCGATCAACTTGACATCACCAGTGAATTCGGTAAACGCATAGAGACTGAGGCCAAGCCCGACTGGATCGAGCGTCGAAGTAGTCCCCAACTCGTCAAAGGAGCCGCCAATGTTCCCTAGGTTGTTGGTGAAGAACGAAAACAAAGTATCGCTCGTTAAGCTCGTGTAAAACTGGCTAGAAATAAAACCGCCTAACAGGTTGTAGCTGATCTTGTATTCTTGTTGCGTGCGATTGCCGGTATTGTCGGTTGTATCGGATATCACGTCCGAGTAAATCAATGCGCTCGAATTACCGCTAGTGCTAGAGTTATCGAAAGTGTTGTCGAGCTGTGTGAAGGACTGTCCGCCCGTGATAGCGTTGTTTACGCGCGAGCTCATGGTTGGAGTGTAGGGGGTTCCCGACCGCATATATGCAAAATTATAGAACGCGTTGGACTGCATTACAGCGCCAAAACTGGTGTCGGTGGTACTAAGCGGCATCGACGCGATCACCATACTCTCCTGGAAACTGGTTGCGGCTGTCGTCACGCAGGTTGGCTGCATCGCTCCGGTACAATCATTTTGTGTGACATTGCTACCGTCGAATGTGAGCATGACATCGGCATGAACCGAAGTGGCGCTGAGACAGAGCATCGCCGTTGCGACGGCGGTCAAGACTGATTTTGAAAAATTAAGCACAACGGATCTCCCGATATTAATTTTTTGAAGGTGTATGAGCGCAGTCCCCAAAGTCTAATTCTTGACCAAAAGAGAATGCAATCTGATGAAGCAGCTACGTACAATTGACACCGAAAAAGCGATGTTTCTTGATAATATTGCATTTATGAAGCGTCAACAACTGTTAGAAGTGAATTCTGTTGTAATTAGAACAAACGCGCTAAGAAAATGAAATTCGAAACCTGAGCAAGGAATTTCTGATTTGCCAGAAACGGCCCTAGAGTTGTCGCGATTGACAGTTAGTCTGATATTGTCATGTCCGTCAAACAAATGAACAAGCCAAGCTTGTAGTCGTTATTCGATATCCAGTAATGTACAAATTGCTTTAACTTTTTTTGATGGCAAACCTTCTAGCATGCTGATAATTTGTTCAACTCTCATATTATTTTTCGATTTCTCGATTCCATTTTTTAGAAAAAATGAAATTGGTATTCCTAGTGTGACAGCAAGTTTCTGCAGATTACCTTTGCTGATTTTTCCCGTATTTATCCAACCATGCACCGCCTGAGGGTTGACTCCAATCTCTTCTGAAAATGTTTTTCAGACTTTCTATATTTTTTTAATGGCAATATCAATTTTCTTTGCAAGTCACCTTCAATCAATAAGTCGGTGTTGACTACGTATTGCAAAAAAATGTCCTTGCTTAGCCTTTGTGCCTATCAAATGTGTATAGATTGACCGGCGACGCCGGAAAGTCGGATTAGATTATTTCCTCGTAAGGGGTGCGTTAACATGTTTTTTGCTGGCTTCGGTTGTGTTTGCCGTAGCTAAAACAACGCGATCATTCGAGGTGTCGCTTTAATTCGGCAATATAATTGCCAGCGCAGAATTTGGCGTTTTGAAATTGACGACTTGAAATGGGAATACGGACGAAGCTTAGCTTTCCAAAAGCAGGTAATTTCAATAAGAGTGCAACGAGTTCACCAGTCGCCGAGAAATTACTATTTCATTTGTCAACGATAAGACGCGCCTAAAAATCCGTCAAACACAGCCATTGCTGTCAGCCGATTCTCGGATCAATGTCTCAGTGTGGTCAGCTAATCTATGCAAAATTTGTGGGGTCGTAATTGAAAAATACACGTGGTTTTCAGACTCATATTTATCGAGCAATCGCGTACAGATATTGTCGGTCCAGCCAGCGCCACCCTGATTTTCGGGGGCGGATGGATGGATGAGCGATAAGACTCTCAGGGATAGGAAAATCAACTGCATCTGCCCACTCCCAAAAATAATTTCTCTGATGGGAATTAATCGGTGGATGACGTAAAAGTTTAGCAATTTTATCGGTGTAACGGTCGGTAAAATCGATCAATTCCAGTCGATTGGTGTTTTTTTCAGGAGTTGCATGATCGCATTCTATGCAGCAATGGTATTGGCGAATGTCCGCTAATTTTTTTGCGCCCCGGCGTTCTGAGCGGGTAGGAGAGATTAAGGTGAATTGTTGGTTGCCAAATTCAACAATTTGACTTCCCGCTACTGCATGATAAGACAACCCCGACATTAACCGAAGAACCCGAGCGCCTAAAATGGCAAACTCAGCGCATTTGAGACTTGCTCCCATTCGTCGTCCGGAATATTTCTCTTCCATGACTTCATGCAAAGCGGCATCAATTCTATCCATCCAGATAGAAGAAAAAGGTATTTGTAGTAGAGGACCGGTTGATGTTGTAGACGATAGCACGAGAAATTTTGATCAGATATTGCAGGTTGATACTGAAAGTAAACTCTTCAATTTGCCTATAAATGTAACACAAAGTAATTATTTGTATCAAAGCTAAACGTACAACCCATATGGATTGCTATTGGCTAGTAGGCTCGCAATGGTTAGGGCAAAACGCCGAAAGTACGTCTATCTTCGGTAGGATTTCTATGGCGGCGACGCAGAGAAATGCGCGCTTGGATTGATAGTCTAATGCCAAGAATAAGGCTGAAACTGCTGAATGTCGTTTCAGTGCTCCTCCAAGAAATTGAGTTTCCGCGGAGGCTCAGTCTACTAAGGGTGACGTAAAATTAACGTTGCGTCGGACAGAAAATTATTACTTGTAACAAAATCTCCCCGAATTTATATTTTTTAAAACGATTTTTCAATAACTCTTACCGGACGATTCGCTGCCGATACAAGCTACGGTCGATTGCGATGAAATGAAAATGTTGGCTGATTAGTTTTATGCTTTTCGGTGGAAATTCTTACAGTTTTAGGGAGATATTACTTTCAGCAGAATTTTTCATTTCTAACCAATAATGCGATAGGTCTATTAATTTCGCTACAAGCAATAATCATCGTTTTCTAAATAGACAGAGGTATTAAACTGTTCCCGCGTATTAGGTTGGTCGTACCGAATTTGTAAGCTTTTTACACTAGCGCTGAGGCCTAGAAGTATCATCAAAAAAGCACATAGATGGGAAATTTTCGTTTCAAATCGCGCATATCTGATCGAAAGTCTGTATTCGCTTTTTGCATCTCTGACTACCGATAATGCTTTTGATAAAAGTGTCATTAGCATGCTACTTAAGAGCATACATAAAACAAGACTGGTACCAAATAAAAACGTCTTGATTTCTAAACTCATCAGCATGAACGCTATCAGCAAACTTCGGGGAAGCATTGGACGAGTTAACGCGAGTGAGGTAAATTGAGAGTAGGTGATCACATTAGCCTTAGTTTGAGTTAATACCGTGTTAGTTTCAACTAAACTTTGTTTGTGTTTGGTCTTCTGTGCGTCAGAATTTTTTTCGCTATCTATCAATGAATTATGTTTGAAAAAAGGGACTTCGAAGACATGAGTATGATGCAAATGTGATAATGATAGCTTGGCGACAAATCTGTAGGGTGGAAGAATTTCTTGAACCGACTCAAGAAAACCATCGCACTGAACGAAGCCAAAAATTTGATTAAGCTCATTTCCACGGCTTACCTCTACACTAATTTCTTCTGCTGCCCATATGTGTTCGTCTGCTGATTCAGAGAAAAGACGAAAGCGTACTGTATGGCTCATTTCCATGACGTCGAATCGTACGACACCATGCCCTGTGTCAATTCTCCTAATCTCAATCTTACACTTTTCAAGAGGATAGACGTTCTCCTGAAGATATTCTTGGGATACTAGTTTGAGCCGCTGGCGGTTAAATACAATGATCCAAATACCAAACCCAATTATTAAAATGGCGGATCCTAGTTGAACAGAAAACTTGGTCATTACATCGGGTAGAAGTTGAGCCATACCTATGAGTGACAACACGGTCAAGCCTATAAAACTCGATTGAAAAATTTTAATTAGTGTTATTGAAATTGGTTGCTTAGGAATATCTAGTATCGCGTTCATCACCCATGTATTTGCCTCCTTTTCCCCTAAAATAAAATGGAGACCATGTAGAGCACCCAATAGGATGGAGATACTAATAAATAATAAATTCGGGAAGTTATCAGTGCAAATCTGAATTAAAAAATTATACATAAAGTGCTCTTGCGATAGTTTATACGATGCAAAATGGATATAGACACACAAATTTGCTAAACTAAATTTGCAATCGTTTGCTACTGAGATGAGTAGAATATAACTATTAATCCACGCGAAGATTATGTAACGCTCCACTGCAATAACATTACAGTGGAGCGTTAAGGATAAGTGTTGATTTTTATACTCAGGTAGATTGCCCAAAGGTGAGCAGTATCATTTTAAAAATCAACATTCCTCCTGCCGCCACCAAATAGCCACGCAATACGATCATCCAGACTTTGCTGAGCAAGCTGATTTGTGCTGCTGGCAGTTGTGCCACTGGCGGCATGCGCCAGGTATCCCGAAGTGAACGATCTATTGTCACCTGGATGATCTTGCTTTGTCCTTTTCTAGCTTCATACAGGTTGCTCCCTGCTACCGACAAAATAGTAGCTGCAACGCCGCCAACTAATATCCACAAAATTTGCGCTTCAGTAATATCTGGAAATAGAACTGAGGCGGTCAGGATAATGGACATCATCACTAATACCGCGACGACAGCACCCGCAAAATAGTTGATAAGTTTCGAATTTACCCATGGACCGAGAACGTCTTTATCATTACAAAGTAAAAGTAGAAATACCGTAGCGCTAGGCAATAGAACACCAGCTAAAGTTTGTACTAGATTCGTTAGTAGTCCCAAAGGGACTCCTGGCGTTAATACCAACGCCGCCGCAATGGCAATCAAGGCGCAATACACCGCATAAAATCCTTTTGCATCACTTGCCTTACGATGAAGAGAATGCTTGAGTGATAAAACATCGCCTAGTGCATATGCAGTCGATAGCGATACTGCAGACGCACCGATAACACTGGCGTCAATTAATGCCACGGCAAACAAGATCCCCGGAACTCGTCCAAAGTATTTTTCAATTCCTGTCGCTACGGTACCCGCATCGACAAAATTTCCAAACTCTGGCTTACCATCAAAAGCGTGGGCACAAAACGCCATCATCGCTACCGCACCAATAATCACTATTAAGATGCCAAGCCACAGATCAATACGCTCGTATTTGATAAAACGCGGTGTAATACGTTTATCGATTACATAACTCTGTTGAAAAAACAGTTGCCATGGCGCGACGGTGGTGCCGACAATTGCAATGATCAGCAACATAACCTCACTCAACTTGCTATGAGAGGGCATGCCAGGTATAAAAAAGTCATGGGCGATTTGTGTAATTGGAGGATGGATCATGAATGCGACCGGTACTAACAACAAACTACCCATCACCAGTAACATCGCAAAGCGCTCAAAACTACGAAAGCTTCCGGTGGTAGCAGTCGCCATAATGACCAAGGCAGCAGCGGCGATACCCCATACTTTGGATACGCCCAAATAGTCCAAGCCAAGACTGATGCCAATAAATTCGGTCACAATCGACAACGCATTTAATATGAACAAGTCAATCACGCTAAAGGCGCCCCAGAATTTCCCGAATCGTTCAAAAATTAAGCGCGCATGACCTACGCCGGTGACTGCACCAAGGCGTAATACCATCTCCTGATTGATATATAGGACTGGCACCAGCATCAACAGCGTCCACAATAAGGTGGTGCCGTAGTTTTGTCCCGCCTGCGTGTAAGTACCAAACGCCCCGGCATCATTGTCGCCAACCATCACAATCAAGCCAGGTCCTATGATGGCTAACAAAGTTTTAAATTTGCGCCACCAGGTGTTACGTGGCGCATTGTCATTGGCACCAATTGACCCGAAAGCGCCATGAATATCTCCGATATGCGCCTCGTCAAGCACGGCCGAGGTTTGGGTCATAATTTTTCTTGCTGTCGTATTAGTTGACATAATTCTCCTCCTCAGAATTCGGTATGTAGTCGTAACATCAGAACATTCACTGGTCCACGATCGCCGTTATATGCAGGATTTACGATGCGTTGATAGCCAGCGGCAAGCCAAGTAGCTTTGTACAAGTTGGCGTTATAAAAGGTTTCGATAATGCGCTCTGGCTGATAGTTAAGTTGACCGTCGCCGATAAAGGCTCCAAGGCCACCTAAAGATAAATATTTTTGATGTATTCCACTCAATCCGTTCTGCGCAACCGCGATACCGGCACTATCTTTGGGCCGTTCCCAACGATCACCTTTGACTAATAGGCCAGCGGTAATGGATCGTTCTATCTCTGTGAAAGAATAAGTTTCGGATTTACCATCAGCCCAACTAGCGCGCGCGAATACACCGATATCAGATCTCAGACTTTGCTCGAGACTAAGGCCATAACCGATTTTAAAATTTTCGCGTCGGACACTAGAAACATCGGGAACGCTGCCATTGACTTGCGCATAAACGATTGCATCCTCGTAATTGCCCATGATCTCTTTATTACGAAATGCCATCAATCGAACTTTACCTGCCATATCATTGATTGTATGGCTATGCTCTATCTCAATTTGATCCCCGTGATGCTTCATGATGCGAGTATCCAACGGCAGACCATTCGACTCTGCCGGCCCCATGAATCTACCTACGCGCAATGCCCAGTCATCATAATAAAGTTCCGTAGTAAATCCGGAGGTATAACCACGTGCGTCAGCTGCATAGTCATAAGCGCCGTGTGTTAAGAAAGACCAGTTTGTAAATTGTGTCCGTGGATCATGTGAATAAGCATTGTTATCGAAAAGGTCGATAACGCCAAGGTTACCTACCGTTACCACAAGACGACGTTTATCTACCATTCCAGCCAATTGGTTCGGCGCAGACTCGACTGGGTCACTACCACCACCGAATCCAAAGGTTTGCTTTAGATAGGCACGAGCTCGATAAAATTTAGGGTTAGGACCACTAGTTTTTTGCTGCTCACTATTGGTCAATCCGCCTAAACCGTGTAGTTCAGAAAACGGCACGGCTTGTATCATTTCTGGATTGAGATACAGCTCTGCACCTTTCCAAGGGCGGTAACCGAGAAAGGCGGTTGCGGTCAATGAATACGCATGCTCAGGGTCAGTACCCAAACTGTTAGTTCCGCTATACAGTGCGCTGAAAGACTGCTTTCTTTGCCAAAGATAAGTGGCCTGAAATTTAGCATTCCATATTTCTTCAGAAATAGTTTGTACAATTGGCTCTGAGGAAATCGATTCTTGTGCTTGAACAATCAAAGGCAAACTCAACAGCCTAACGAGCAAAAAACTGATCAAAAATTTAATTTTATTTTGGTGCATTGGTAACTCCTTGGGGTGGATCGTCCTCTGCAAAAATCGCTACGACGACATGCTTAAGTGATTTGTACAGAAGTTCTGTAAACACAAAGAGCCCAACATCAACAAGATGTTCTCGTTGCCCGATACTGCACCTGCGACCGTAGACGCAATTGCATGACGCAAGCAGAAAAATCTGCTTGTGAATTCTCAAAGCAAAACTATATAAATAAATCGGTTACATAGCCCATTGGTATAGGGGCATATAAAGCGAAAAATTTACAGTTAATTCAAGTAGTGGGATAAACAGAGAGATGAATGAATATCATCTTTGAGATACCACCGTCTGCCTACAGCAAGACGATGGCAAAGGAGTTCTTGCCGATCTTACCGGGACAGAGCCAAATCAAGAATTTGGCAACTACAACAATCGGAACAAGTGCCCATGAAGGGACTCCATAAAATGAAAACAACGCGACTATAAACTGCGAAATTTAATGTGTCAATACTTTTAAATCGTATAAATAATATCCTATGCTGGAGGATACGATTTAGTTAAAAAAAATTTAAACGGAATGAAAAATGACGATTAAAGAACGACGATTAATCAGCTAAGATAAGATGTCATCGTTTAAATAGTGCGACGGGAGGAACACCTTTCCATAGAACACTACGTACACTTTTTTCCAGTCCAAGTCGACTGACTAAGCTAACCAGAATCGCGCGCTCAGGAACTGTGCACCATAGCTGAATCACGATACGGGTTAGTACGCCATGTACTTCGGGTTCTATTTCGAACGTTTGCACTCCAGCTTTTATTTGGGGTACATATTGTTTCATCAGTGCTTCCACATCAGACGCATTTTCTGTTCTGCAAAAAGTAACGATCTCGTATAACATTTTTTGTTCAGAGTGAGTGAGGATGGCGTCTGTTGGATCTGGATATAGTCGTTTAGAAAATAATTTAAAAAAATGGAATGTCATGATGAATATCCTTTCCAATATAGGGTGAGACTTTGTGATTAAATCACCCGAGCTTATGCACAAAGGATCAGGTGAGATGCCTCACTTGCAATAAGTTACTTTATTTGACACAAAAGTATGCTGCAGTAGATGCCGCTATCCGAGTTAATTGCGTCGCCACAATCGTGAATTTGCTTGGCAATGGGGTCTCTGGAATAGCCAACGCGTTGTGAGGATAAATAACTGGCAGATTAGATACGAGAAGTCCGAAGTTCATGATACTGATCCTAATAGGTAGGCGTGCGTAGAGCAGTGGTTGATTAGTGAATGCGGCACTCTCTCGTGCTTACCAATTCACAATCATACTGATTGCTCCAAAACGCGATTTGAATAAAAAGTAATCGTTTTAAAGTTCTACAACTGGGGTCGTCAGGCAAGAGATAATCTCCGGTTCGTGCATCAACACTTGCAGTTTCGTACAAGCGGCTCTCTTTGCCATATCCACGGCAAAATTCGTCTGTAGATACTCGGGCGCGAAAAAACAATCCTATGTTTTTATGCCAGAGTACTAATAAAATAGTGCGCATTAATTACGAGACGACGAAAAAATTTCGAGTCGTTAGGAATAACGCTAGTTGCGAATTAATTGGGGAACTGCAAGATGCGCATAATCTGGTCATTTAACCAAGCTACGGCCATAAAATGGAAGGAGTCTGGTAAATTTAGTGCGCTATCGAAGCAGTGCCGCTACTGTAGTGGTCCAAGGTAATGCCTTATCAAAATAAAGTGCAGCAATAATGCTCCTGACTTATTGCCAATGTCAAGCTACTTTTTAAGCTCTACAAATATTTCGTAATTTCTTTAAATTCCCGAACAGTATCTGCCGCGTTATGCGACTTTGAGTTAGCCGCGATTTGAAGACAATGATCGATGTGATCATGTACAAACTTTTTTTTTGCATTGGTGATTGCTTTTTCCACCGCTTGCAATTGCTGTGCAATTTCGAGGCAATCGCGATCCTCTTCTAACATTTCAATAATGCTTTTTAAATGTCCGTTGGCGCGCTTTAGGCGTTTAATAATATCTGGATGTGATGTGTGTGTACTCATTTTTATCTTTTCCTGCCATAGCCTATTCTAGTAGCTAAGTTTATATGGTTAAACACTTCCTTGTATTTTTTTAACGTATTCATTTAATGGATGAGAATAAAAAGATTAGGACTTACGCAAAAACAAGAGAATTGTAACAAGATGTAAAGACGTAAACCTAAAAAAGAAAACGGGTGTGTACAGTTCTGGACATGCCAAAAC
>NZ_JBEONP010000056.1:0-27998 GCF_040544435.1 Undibacterium sp. GrIS 1.2 | reverse complement strand
TTGGGTCGTGGCTCATGCCTTCTCCTTAACTTTGAAACGAAGGAGTGTGGCGCGTTCATTTCATCATTGCTAGATGGTTGCGTCGGACGCTTACCCATCTCCGATAAACGATAAAATATATCTTCAGCACTGGTTGGAGTTACAGCGCGTGGCAACGAATGCAACAGCACCACTATTAAATCACGTGCCCTGCATTTTTGTATGAGGGGAAAAAGTGGCGGATTTGCGGTAAGTCCACCGTCCCAATAAGCGTCGCCGTCAATGTCAATTGCCCTGTGCATCATTGGTAAGCAGGCCGATGCCAACAATACATCAAGGGACAGTTGCTTGTTACCAAATAGCCTGAGAGTTCCGGTGCTGACATTCGTCGTCGCGATAAATAGTTTGATCTGTGAAGACGATCTAATCCGTTCAAAATCGATTTGCGCCAAAAGAATGTCGCGTAGTGGGTTTATATCAAAAGGATTGAGCTGATGGGGAGAAAAAAAACGTGCCAACGAAATTGTATGCTTCATCGCTGCTGGCAAATCTGACTGCTTCGTAATATCGTCGGAGGCAGCTGTCTCTTGCGAAATAAAACTGAATGGAGCTTTGGCGGCAACACTTTCCCAGAAATTTTTCAAGGCCTGGCGTGCGCCATCACGCCCGTCAATTGCATAGCCGAATGCCAATACCGTCGCATTCATCGCACCAGCGCTGGCGCCGCTGATAGCTTCAATATCGATGCGATCGTCTTCCAATAGACGATCTAGTACGCCCCACGTAAAGGCACCGTGCGAACCACCACCTTGGAGCGCGAGCGTAACCAGCTTTGGTGACATAAAGTTCCTTCTTAGAAGACGCCATGCGTGAGGCCAGCATCGCCATGAAAGAAGCTTAGCTTGAGAAGATGACAGCTTGATGATCTGTGTCAAACGAGAGGACTTTGCTCACACTAAACACCAAGTTCAGTTACGTTTGACGACGTGCTGATCGCTCACAAAAGACGTCTACTATTTTGAGAGTAACCTGCAGTTGGCGTCGCCAACGTGACCACTGTCGAAGCGCGTTGACGCCAGTGTCATATTGACCCATGCCGCCTGTTTCGGGTGATCCCCTTTGAGCAGAATCAAAACCATAATCAGTAAGGGTTTTCGGCGAGTGCTTCTGAGGCAGTGATTTCTAGCAGGCTGGGTCAATTTGGCACTGGCATCAACACCCTGAGTTCATTGCTTGAACTGATCACCAAACACAAAATTCAATATGCCAATCTGTTTCGAAATAAACGTTACCCTTCAGAACAAACTGAATGTCCATCAAATTGACAATTGGCTGTTACTGCATATGCCAGCCATGACTAACGGTAATCGATTGTCCGGTCAACGCGTTGGAACCAAATGAAGCGAGGAATAAAGCCGTTTGTGCAACATCCTGCACGGTAGTGAATTCTCCATCCACTGTCTCCTTCAGCATGACGTTTTTTATCACATCCGCTTCCGACATCCCCAATTCTTTTGCCTGTTCCGGTATCTGTTTTTCCACCAAAGGCGTACGCACAAAACCTGGGCAAATGACGTTGGCGCGGATATTGTCTTTGGCCCCTTCCTTGGCGACCACTTTGGCCAGGCCGATCAAACCGTGTTTGGCGGCGACGTAGGGCGCTTTGAGTGGTGAGGCTTCGTGCGAGTGTACCGACCCCATATAGATAACCGTACCTCCCTTGCCACCGGCAATCATTGCGCGCATGCAGGCGCGGGTAGTGAGGAAGGCGCCGTCGAGATGAATCGCGATTAATTTTTTCCAGTTCTCCAGACTCAGATCAACAATAGGACTGATGATTTGTATGCCGGCATTGCTGATCAATATGTCCACGCTGCCATAGGCGGCGACGGCATCGGCCACGCCCTTGTCAACCTGGGCTTCATCAGTGACATTCATCGCCACTGCCATGGCAATGCCGCCTGTTTGCTCTATTTCTTTGGCGGTCGCGGTGGCGGCCTCAAGTGCCATATCGGCGATGACGATCTTGGCACCTTGTTTGGCGTATTCGATGGCGATTTCTTTACCGATACCGCTGGCAGCACCTGTGATGAGAGCAACTTTGTCTTTGAGTAGCATGGGATTTCCTTTAGCTTGATAAACTTACTTGTTAGCGAGATAGTCGTACGCGACAGTGCCATAAGGCAAAGTCAGGTCGGCTAGTATGTGTACGGCAGAGAGCACTTCCAGCACGGGCAAGCCCGCCACCGATGCCAGTGCATGCGGACTAAGGTCTAAAGCGCCTGGTCCGCCCCAGGCACCTTTGATGATGATATCGGTCAGGGAATATTGCACCAGTTCGCAGATTCGCGGTGTGCCATCTACGTGCGGAATGATTTTTAGTAAGAAACTGGGCGCCGCCATAGCAAGCTTGACGGCAGCTGCATCAAGCGTGGTATGTTTAAAACCCATGGTGCCAGTGGCTATCCTGAAGTCGCTATAGTCCAAGGTGCCGATCAGCGTATCCTTGTGCACGCGCAACTCCGGTTCACCGAGTTTTTTAGGGAAGCCCCATAGCTCACGCCCTGCGGCAATCGGTGGATGATCATTGAGATACATGCTGTGTACATAACCACCGGCAACACCATCGAGTGTCACGGGAATCACCTGCCCCGATTCGCAATAATGTCCGAAACCGGTTGAGTCCGGCATATTGATAAATTCAAACTTCACCACCGGTTCAGTCATCTTCAAGGGAGCGGGAATCAACTTTTGCAATAGCACTGGATCAGTGCGATAGGTGATGATCAAATATTCTCGATCGGTAAAACGGTATGGCCCAGGCGGAAAAGCAGAATTGGTGTATGGCATTGCAAACGCATTATTGCGAATTTCATCTTCGGTCATAGTTACTCCTATTCTTGTGGAAGTTCGTGAATGATTAGCCCTGCATTCGGTGGCAAAGGTTGCAGCCATGACTTTCGTTTGAGCGCACGCTTGCAATCAAGCGCACCGTTTGCCCAACGCGCCTGTACATTAGCGGTACTGAAATCGACATCCTTGAAATAATGGTCATCCGGCATTGCCTTCATGATCAGGTGGACGACATTGATGGTGTGATCACAACCAAGATTGATCAGAGCTTGCAATTGCTTATTCTTGCGCTCGGCGACTGTCAAATGGTCAGACAAGGTACGGATCGCCTTTTGCATATCCTGAATTTTCTGGTGCATCAGTAATTGCTCGTGCGAGCGACTGGCATATTATATGTTCTTGTATCGCGCGATGGCTTGGACGATCAATGCTGGCCTTGCTTCGGTAGGGTTCCATAAATCCTCCATGAAGCACAGAACGTCTTGCATGCTTTCCTTTTGAAGTGCTTCTTAGACAAACTTGGATCATAACCGAGACATGGCTTTTTTACCGCCTTAAAATTCTGCGTGTAGGCGTAAGCCGTAAATTGAAACAGGGCCACGATCTCGATTATAGGCAGGATGCTTGATCCGCTGGTAGTCGATCGTCGCTGCCAAACCACTGGCTATCTTGACCGAGTAATAGGTTTCGGCAATCTTTTCAGATCCGTAACGTAATGCACCATCGCCTATCAGAATGCCGATACCACCGGCACTGAAGTATTGCTGCGCTGCGCCAGAGAGATAATTGTTGACAATGGCCAAGCCAAAGGTATCGTCATTGCGGTTCCAACGCGCTCCCTTCAGCGACAAGCCAGCCGCCAAAGAGCGGTTGATCTCCGTGAATTCGTAGGCCTCCTTACTGCCATCGTTGGCGCTGACGCGCAAAAAAATGCCTAGATCTTTCTGAAGTTCTTGCTCGATATTGAGCGCAATACCGGCGCGGGAGGCAGTATGGCGAACCAGTGCAATATCCGGTGGATTATTTGCACCAGACAAGTCTACGGCATCGCGATAACGGCCCATGCGTGCGCGATTGACAATCGCAAGTAGCTTAGCTTTGCCCGCTTGGCCTTGCCATTGGTAGCGGCTTTCGAATTCAGTCACGAAAGAGTACTGGCTGAAATCAGGCTTGACAATTTTTCCGTTCGGGACCGCCGAGAGTTGAAATACGCCAGCGCGTAACGACCACCATTTTTCATTCCATTCAACTGCAGCACCGTATGTGAAACCCCATGCATCGGCCGCATAGTCGATCGCACCCGAATCGATTAGCGACCAATTCATAAAATCAACGCGCGGATCATGGGAATAGCTGTTGGTATCAAAAATGTCTGTCACGGAAAATTTGCCGACCGTTAGCGTGACATTGTTTTCATTCGCGCTTCCACCTAACTGGTTGGCCGCGCTGTCGATTTTTTGGCTTGCACCAGAAAGTGGGAATTGTTGACGCAGGAAGGCACGTGGCAGACGCAAGTACGGACGGTTGGCGCCAACCTTGTACGCTTCGCCACTAGGAAACCCGGCAACGCCCACCGTGTTGCTCAGGCCAAAGCCTTGGTCAATTTCTGGATTCAACCAAAGTTGCGCACCAGGCCAGGGGCGCACTCCAGCGTACAGTGTGATGTCGGTCGTTTCTTCAGTCCGGCCTCGAGCATCCAGGCTATTGGTTCCGCTATACGGCGATCTAAACGAAGAATGTTTCTGGCTTAAATTAGTGACTTGACCATGCAAAGCCCATGATTCTTCAATTGTACTTTCAATAGGAACAGGCGTTTCAGCAGCGGCGTATGTAGAGGCAATAGTGAAATGCAGAATGATTGTAGACAAGATCAACAAATTTTTGTTTGTCATTCGGGCGACCAAAGTTGAGTAGGAAAAATGGTTAGGCGATTATACCTTAGCGATTCTGGTTCATAATCGATGTTTCTTGCTGGTTATTGCTTTCCATTGCGCCTTATAAGTTGCCGTATGAAATATTACATAAATTCTTCAATACTAGTTTTGGCTTCGTTTTTTGTCTCGACATGCTCTTGGGCGCAACAACGCCCCATCGAAATTCATGACCGTATAACCCTTCAGGCTGGGGTCGACGCAAAGCTGGCATTAACTCTCGATGCCTGTTCAGGAAAATATGACGATGACATCATCGAATTTCTTATTCGCAACAGTATTCCGGCAACTCTCTTCGTTACCAAAAAATGGCTGGATCACAACGCATTTGGTTTGTCTGTAATCAAAGCACATCTTGATCTGTTCGACGTGGAAGACCATGGCGAAAATCATATTCCAGCCGTTGTTGGTGTCGGTAGAAAAGTATATGGTATTCCTGGTGAGCCAGATCTTATTCATCTAAGACGCGAGGTGACCGAAGGAGCGAAAGCGATTGAACATGCTGTTGGTGTTGCTCCGCATTGGTATCGTGGTGCAACCGCAGAATACGATCCTCAAGCTATAGAAGAAATCGGTAAATTGGGATACAAAATTGCGGGGTTCTCAGTTAATGCTGACTCTGGCGCGACCCTTAGTAAGCCAGCTATCGAAGAGCGACTAAAGCACGTCAAAGGTGGCGACGTCATTATTGCCCATATGAATAAACCAAGCTCTGAGTCTGCAGAAGGCTTATCTGTAGCTTTGCTTCATTTGCTTAAACAGGGATTTGTATTTGTTCGATTGGATCAGGTCAATCTTCACGTGGTGCCTGAAATCAAAAAATGAAAGACTACGCCATGTATAGCAAAACACAGCGCAATATAATGTTCGGATACATCGCTTTCGTCATCCTGACGATACTGGCACGCCACGGTGGATTTGGTCGACATACGTCAACGCCTCTCGATTTGATACTCGGTGCGCCGATACCATTTACTTTTGGCGTGTTTGCCATTCAGAACGGCTGGATAAGCAGTCGTTTTTCCACCGTTGAGCGCAACGAAGCGCCAGTGACATTTTGGTTCTATGTCGCGTTAGCCCTTCTGCTTGGTGCCGGCATGTTTTTATGGGGTGTTCGTGATGCACTTCTATCAATGCGCTAAACAGCAAGTTCAGTTGCTTTTGGTAATGTGCTGATCGAATACAAAAGACGCCCACTATTTTGAGGGTAACTTACTCTATTTACGTCGAAATAGCCCATCCCTTGATTTGAAATTTGCATCGACTTTATAACGTTGCGATTGCACTCTACAACAATGTTAGTTATTCGCGGCGGTGATAAAGGTTGTCACTGTAGCGTCACATCCCAGGCGTCAGTTGCACATGCTGCACAACTGACGATTCCATATTAAGGGGATCGTTCCCATTTGACTTACGTATGTCGAAACAATCGACTTAATAACAGGGAAAAATAATGTTCAAAAAAATGATTAATCGCTTCATGGCCACCGCCGTCATAGCGATAGCAACGAGTAGCGCGGCACATGCACAAACGTATGACTTCTTGTTGCTGGCCGCTTCCTGGCAGCCAGGGTTTTGTGCAACGCATGCGGGCAAGCCTGAGTGCAGCAACCTGAAAGGAACTTACGCCGGCAGTCATCTTGCATTACATGGCCTGTGGCCAAATGCCTACAATGGTAATCATCCGCAGTATTGCAATGTGCCTCAAAGGGATATTGACTTGGACAAGACGAGCGCTTGGTGCAGTATGGATAAATATGGTGTGAGCGCGTCAACCTTAAACAACCTGAGCACTTACATGCCAGGAACAGCATCTTGCCTTGATGAACATGAGTGGTTCAAACATGGTAGTTGCAGCACGATAGCGCCAAACGATTACTGGCTTGATGCGATCGGCCTGATGAATCAATTAGGCCAAACGCAGCTCAATAATTTTATCGCCAGCAATGTGGGTAAAACAGTGAGTCGTGCGCAACTGCAACAAGCGTTTAGTGCCAGCTTTGGTAGCGCTGCTTTGCCTGCACTTTCTTTGAAGTGCACAAAAAGTGGCACCATCAATTACCTAACCGAAGTATGGCTCAATCTCAGCAGCACTAACTTTGCTCACTTCCCTGCGGCTTCTTCGCTCATTCTCGATGGCAACGTGGCGAACACGTGCCCGACTTCAAAAATCACCATCGCACGACCGTAGGCTCGAAGGATAAAATCGGATTGCAGTGCTCTTCTTTAGCGGAGCACTGCAATTTTGAAAAAATATTTCGCATCTTAAAAACAATATGCTATTTCTCAAAACACACAGACTTTTTATTTATATAGGCATCGGCATAATAGCGGCCTACGTTCTAATAACGGAAGACAAAGGGCTACCAACCTCAACTGTTAAACTGACCAAGACGCCGACGTCACAATCAACGTCGAATGTCGAAACCATAGTCAAAGTTGAATCAATCACAGCTCACATGGACCCCATCGAGCAATCCAATGATTTGCGGGCTTTGTTCGAGAAAAATAGAGACTCTGAAGATCCAGCCAAACTCAAACTCGCCTACCGAGCATGGCGAATTTGTGTGCCCAATTTTATCGGACCACAGTCTGCATGGCTTGCACGCGAGATGCATGAGCGTCCAGACAATGACGAACGTCGAGTTGCCTACCGAAAATTACAAGATCGCTGCAAAAATTTCTCTGATTTTACCGATGCGCAGCTTGCCACACAAAGCGCTTATCAGAAAGAGCTTTGGCTCACTGGAAAAACCAAAACCCCAGGTGAAATAGCCACTAGTCTGCTCGCTACGGGAGATCTGGATGCGGCATTGCTAGCAGCTAAGACGGTGCTCGATTCGCACGATCTGAAGGGTGTTGAATCGTTGCGAGGTTTTTTCTCCGCCTACTTGAGGGATCAGCATAATGGCGACGAGGAGCTAGCAGCTATCGATGAATTACGCGCGGCAGCCTATACGGTAGCGGCATGCCAGATGGGGCTTGAGTGCGGACCAAATTCGATCATGGCTATTGAACACTGCCTATACACTGGACAATGCACGGGTGGCATCGTCGAGCGCTATTTATCTGCCTTGGATCAGCCTTCAGAAAAAGAAACTTTGCTGGCGGAAAGCAAAATAATTGTCGAGCGGATGCAAGCGCATAGGAAGTGAAGCGGGTCATGAGTTTCACCGATACTCATACTTTTTTGATGCCTTCACAACCGAATATTTATTGGTATTTATTCCAGCGCAATGTTCTTTCGTCAGTCGCTTCTTTTCTTAAGTGACGTGCCAGTAACGGGTCACTTCCAGTGATTTTCGCACTACCTTCCAGTAGCAGGGAAAGTTCATGAATTGCCACCGGATAGTCCCCCTCTGCAGAACGTTCCAGCCACTCACGTGCCTTGATTGCATCTTGTTCCACACCTTCGCCTGCAGTGTAGGCGTTGGCCAACAAAAACATCGCCTGTGCATTACCTTCAGCGCTCGATTGTTTTAACCAATTGACCGATATTGCAAGATCAGGCGGGTTTCCTTCCCCGTATTTGGCCATCCTGGCGAGCATAAAGCTCGCTTTTGAATTGTGTTGTTTGGCTGCCGATTTATACCATTTCCACGCTTCTACAAAGTTTTGTTGCAGACCTAATCGCGCTTTGTAATTGGCTTCCGCCATTTCAAACTGTGCGTCGACATCGCCGGCAGCAGCCGCTTTTTCAAGCCATTTGTGTGCTTCGATGTAGCTGTTCGGAGAAACGGACAGTACCAGGCCTAATTCGCGTTGAGCGATCGGAAATCCTTGCTTGGCCCAACGGCTAAGAGTAGTAATCGATGACTTGTCTTGCGTATTTAAAGCGCGTACGCCTACGGTTTCAATTTGCGCAGTGGTGGGAGGAACATCCGTGATTGTGATCCACATCAAAACCAACAACAGCGCTGTCAGCAGTGCTATCAGGAGCGCCCATTTGCGGCTGTGCTTCTTCATCGTCTTCCCATGTAAAAAGGTACCCCCGATTTCAGGAGTACCTGTGCTCTAGTTGATGCTGCCGAATGACAGCGACAAATTATTACTGATTCAAATTAATTGAATATTTGGCAAAGCCACTCGCGTCCAATGTTCCTTCTGCCTGGACCCGGCTAAGACCCAAGGCTTGCGCAACTGCCAATTTACCCGGGGCTGAACGTAATATGACCGGCCCTTGTGTTGCCACCTTGACGAAACTCCAGCTTTGGCCAGAACCATTCGCGGCGGTGGTGACTTTTCCTTGCTTTTTCAGAAAGGTACTGACAATAGCTTGGCTGGCATCGGGCGATTTGATGATGGTTTTGCTGCCATCAATTCCGGGGAAATTGCCACCGCCGCCAGCGCGATAATCGTTGGTGGCGACGATAAAGTCATCGGTATCCGCAACAGCGTTGCCTGCATAAGTCAGGTTAGTGATCCGACTTCCGACCGCTTGCGTAACGTCGATTTGATATTTCAGCGCATTATTTTCTGCGTAAAAAACATCGTAGTTATAGATCGTCGAGTAAGTAGGCACGAGATCTTGTTCTGTAGCGAGTGATGGATCAATTTTATTGAATTGTTTAGCCGAGGTTTCCAGCCACTTCTTCAGGTCCGATCCCTTGATCTTTACGGCTTGCAGGTTGTTATTGCCATACAAGTACAAGTCACCAGGATTACGTACCTGCAACCCGACAGGCGCGGCCGATGTAGCGGTAGGCGCAACGTCAGTGAAATCAGTAGGGCCGTTGCGTCCTGCCTTGAATGGGGCGCTGCAAGAAATCACTGGAATTGCTTTGTAACTTGCAATTGTCGTGTCGGTAGAGCTGGCGATGAAGTTTTTAACATAATCGATTTGCGCCTGATTCACGATTTGAATCGCACTGACGTCACCGACCAATGCAAAGAAGGCTGACATTTCAAAATTGGTGGTGGTACCCAGGGGCTGAGTGGCATAACTTAAAGTCGCCTTATGCTCGGTATCAACTAGCGGCGCGATGCTAGGATCGGCAGCAACCACTGTCGTACCATCAGTATATTTAAAACCACGTGCTTCCACATTGGTTTGATCCTTTTGTACAACCCATTGCCCAGATTGGTACTTCAACACCATCTTGATAATGCCAAGACGACGCCCCCAACTTTGCGCCATTACCGTCGGCACGCCATTGACGAATCCATTGACGGTGTCGACTTGCGTGGCAGGCAATGCGGCTAGCGAAGCATCAACGGCTGGTCCGCCGACTTCTTTCGCCTTCGGGAAAATAAGATGAGAATGGCCTAACAGCATGGCATCGACCCCTGTCGTGCTTAGATGCAAGCTACCATTTTCCATTTTCGGGCTATACGGTGATGCATCGAGGCCGCCATGGGACAGCGCAACGATCAAGTCGGCGCCCTTGCTGCGTAGCTCTGGAACATATTTATTCGAGGATTCCTGCACGCCGTTGACCATGACTTTTCCAGCTAAGCTCTTCTGGTCCCAATCCATCACTTGAGGGGGGACGAAACCCATAATGCCGACATTGAGTTTAACGCTGATCGAAGTACCGTCTGGTTTTGTCGCGGCGAATTGTTTCGCAATAATCGCATAAGGATTAAAGATAGGTTTTTGGCTGGAGAGGCCAACCACATTGGAGAGCACGATAGGAAAATTTGGCGCGCCGCAGTTCACACCTTTTTGTACGTCTGGAACGCCAAAGTCTGTGTTCGTAATTTGGCTCAGGAAGCTCAATCCGTAATTAAATTCATGATTGCCCAGTCCTGCACCATCGTACTTAAGTGCATTCATGACCTTGTGTACGGCCAGAGTGCCGCTACAACTTACTGGAGCCGCTACCGCCTGATAATCGCCGAGCAAGGTACCCTGGATGACATCACCGTCATCCAATAAAACGTTATTTGGATTTTCCGTACGTGCTGCATTGATCAGGGATGCGGTGCGTTCTAGCCCAAGGCTGGTATCGGCCTTTAAACCGTAATAGTCATAACTAAGAATATTTTGATGGATGTCGGTCGTTTCCAGTAAGGCTATTTTAAGAATCGTCCCTTCTGGAACCGCGTTAGGGTCAGACTTGTTGCTACATCCGGCAAGCGCGAGGATTGCCAGTGCTGGCAAATACATATTTGTTTTCATGAATTCTTTCAGAGAACGCTGCTCAAAATTGGAATTAATAATTTAATTGGAACTAAGGCTAACCATCGCGTATAAAAGAACGAGAGGCACATTAGTATTCGGCGAAGTATCACCAATAATTATTTCGGCAGCATGACAAACACAAGCCTTACGCAAATGCATAGGAAATTCAAATTGCTCACATCGGATGTTTTACTGACTTTGTGGAATTTGTTCGTCGATGATTTAACACAGCCGTCGCTGAATTTTTTATTTTAGAAGCCTTATCACTCAAAAATACTTGGCCAAAAATGAAAGGAGTTTTCGGTTAAAAATATAAGTATCAGAGAGCCAGGAACGACAAACCAGCCTTCAACCATGCCCTTTGATCGTCATTGGTTCAACATATTGGTTTCATTTATAAAGCAAGGACTCGCAGTTGATACGATCGAGACATCTCCAAGTACAGTATCTAAACACTGGTTCATATTAGGCTAGTCTGGTGTAATGATAAAGTCATATTTGATTTCAATAATAACTAAGTGAATTAATTAATTCTTTGGTAGTGGTAATACTACTTGCGGAAAAGGACTAGTCATGCAAGCCGAAAAATTGGAATGGCACTTTACTTTAAGTCGCGGTTCTGTTGATCGACGGATATCGACCGCAATTTCGCCGCCATATGTGACGGAGGAAGGATTTACCCTGGTTGATCGACGTGAAAGAAATGATCGGCGAGTGCTTAAAAATATGGTTGATTTTTACAGCGCTGAGAAATTCAATTTTTTTAAAACGATAAAGAACTAATCTAGACTGAACTCAAGCAAGCAAGCAAGCAAGTAAGTAAGCGTTTTTATTGCATTCACCTCTGTAATAATAAATCGAAGTGTTGAAGTTTGTTGACATCTATTTATTTTTCGGAATTCAACAGAAAACGTGCGCAAAGCCCACATTGCCGAATTAAATTCAAAAGACTCCTATCAATTCTGTTTCGACATTTTTTATGATTCATCACCTCATCAATTGAGAATGGTAGGCAGATAATGTTCAGCATCGAATTTAGCTCGGCAAAATTTCTCCCGTTTCTGCCAGAAGATCGTCAAGCAAATCCAGGTGTTTATGGGTTCGAACTTGCGCTATGGTTGTCTCAGGCACTCATGAAAGTTGGCATCCCTACTAGCTATCCCTTAGGTGATGATTGGGGTTGGTTCATCGAATACGCTCAAGGCGAGTCTGAGTTCAGCATTGGTTGCAGCTCGCAGACGCAAACAGGTGATGGGTACAAAGGCCAGCCCATCGCTTGGCGCGTATTCGTCAAGCAAGAACTTTCCCTAATGCAGCGCTTCATGGGTGGTGCTACGTCAGAAGCGGCTTTGATGCTTTTTGAAGCCATCAAGGTTGAGCTTAGGTCAGAAGGCATCCTATCTAGTATCAATGAAACTGCATAACTCCTGAATACGGCTATCAGTTGTTTGCATTAGATCGCGGCATTGACACATAGTATGCACCGGCCATTGTGATGACAAGCAGTGTGCAAAGCCAGATCAGGCAGCCGTTTCCACCAAATTCTCGTCTGATTTTTAATCTTAATACATCGAGAATGAAACGCGACACCACGAAGGTGAGGATAAGTAAGTAAGTAGCTGCGTGCGATCCAAATTTAGTGCATATGACGTGTTTATTTATTGCAGTAGAGACGACGGGTTGACGCCAGTGCTAAATTAACCCACATTGCCAATTTTGGCTGACCCGCTTTGAGTTAAGTCAAAACCATACTCAGTATGCATTTTCTATGAGTAAGAGTGGAGCCGTGATTTCTAGGTCAACTCTCCAAAAATGAACACCATTTGATTTCTTCATGAAAACTACGTTGTGCCAATAAACTTGTTTTTGCGAATTAAATGGTTTATATTATTTATGTAGTTAACTTCAGGAGATATCCAATGACAACCGAAACAGTGAAGAAAGGTGCAGTAAAACCAAAGGCCGCAGTCGTTCCGGTGAAGAAGATCACCGCTGCGACCAATAGGTCGCCTGCAGTCAAAGCATTGGCGACTAATGGGAACGCAAAGTCTAGTCCCGCGGTACCAAGAATAGCCGCAGCCAAAGCGAAACCGCCTGTTGCCGTGAAGAAGGTCGCCATAAATAAAGTAGCTGCAAAACCAGTTGCGATGACCGTAGCTCCCAAGGAAAAGATCAAGAAGTCCAAATTAGTTCGCGACAGTTTCACTATGCCGGAAGTGGAATATGCCATTTTTGGACAAATTAAGAAAGCCTGTGCCGATGCTGGAATGGAAGTGAAAAAAAGTCAATTATTGCGCGTTGGTCTGGCGTTGATAAGCAAGACTGATGTTTCTGACCTCAAAACCTTAATCGCTGGCCTTGCTCCACTCAAGGTCGGGCGTCCAATGAAAGATAAATAAGCTCATTATGTTTTTTTAGGAAAACAGCGAAATGTAAATTCGCTCCTCAAGGCAGCGTCAAAGCGTGGCTTTCGCGCTGTCCGTTAACGTAGTCGCGCGATCCTTTTATTGCATACCGAATAATTATTCTCCTATTTCACGGTCTGTTAGATATATCTCGCTCACGCAAATCTCGTGGCGTTTTCCATTCGGGCTTTTCCCATTCAGGTTTTTTTGTGCATTGACAATTTCGTTTGGCATGAAAAATATCTGCGAAATTACCATTGTCCATTTTCTCGCTCCTTTGTCATTCTCTCGATCTGTGCTTTTGCGCAATCTCCACAGCATCATCGACGCTCAATCCAATAATAAAAGTAGGCACAAGGCTAGGAATTGAAGCTCTGTTCAGGATGTCTTGTACCGGGTCTTTGACCCGCGCAAATAGCAGTAGCATGCCCCGACCAGTAATGAACTCATGAAAATCGCGTATGGCTTCAATGCAAGAGCTGTCCAAATCAGGCGATTCCTCAAGACTGAGAATGACAGTATGAATAGTCTTATCGGTGGCGATAATAATATTACGCGCCTGAACAAATATTCGTTCAGCATTTGCAAAGAAGAGAGGTTGTTCGGGTCGTAAAATAATAATACCCGGTACAGCCTGTGCTGTAGGATGCAGTGTCAGATTGACGAAATCATGGCTTTGCTCGAGTCTTCCCAGGATTGAAATCGAGGAATTGGCAAGTCGCCTTAACATCATCAACAAACTGATACCGATCGCTGCGAGCAATCCATCGAGTACACCCAGAATTAATACGCCCAATACTCCGGCAATAACAACAAGGCGGTCAGTGCGCAAGAAAAAATAAGGGCGAAATATGGCGGGATGCAAAGTATGGCTGACCGCATAAATAACGATGGCCGCTAACACGGGTTGGGGGATCAGTTCAATCGCAGGCAACATTGTCACAATAACGATGAATGCAGCTGCGGCGGCATAAAGTCCCGAAAAGCGCGATACCGCACCTGCTGCCTCATTGGCAGAAGTGGCTGAATAGCCCGCACCCACGGGCATACCATGAAATAGTCCTGACACCAGATTCGCTATTCCCAATGCCATCAAATCTCGGTTAGTTGAAATAATATCGCCGTGTTTCATCGCAAAGGTACGAATTGAACTATAGGATTCGGCGTAAAGTATCATTACCATGGCAAATCCCAATTCTCCAAGCCGCAACCACTCTATAGCTGATAGTTGCGGCAAGCTAGGAGCTGCCAACTGCAATTGAATTTCCCCGACCAGTCCAACACCATACTGTGGAAGATTAAGCCACTTTCCCGCGGCGATGCCCAAAAGAATGACAACAATACCTGCCGGCAAGCGCTGCAGTCGTGCCAATAAGGATAACAATCCAAGTGCGACTACACCAATGGCGATGCCAACACTATTCCAGGCATCCATTTGAGTGAATAGTCCATGTAGGAAGCCGACAAGATCACTTCGAGCTGGATGTATTCCAACAATCACTGCACATTGTTTAATGACAATAACAACCGCAAGACCGAATGAAAATCCGCGTAAAACAGGTTTGGCGATGAAATCGGAAATGCTGCCCAGCTGAGCCAGACCAGCAACTAAAAAAAATGAACCGGAGACGATCACAAGTCCAATTGCCACTGACAGTCTCAGGCCTGTGTCTCCTTGTGCCAGCGAGGCTGAAGCGGCAGCAAGAACTACAGCTGACGAAGATGTGGCTGAGACAATGGCAAATCGGCTGCTGCCGAATAAGCCATAACATATCAAGCCCGCGAAGAGCGCAATAACGCCAGTTTGCAGCGGCAGATTGGCGATGTTCGAATAGGCTACGGCTTCGGGCAATAATAAACCGGCAATCGACAGACCTGCAATGACGTCACTCCAACGTGATTTATCTGCTTTGTTGGATTCACTTGAGGGCGGTAGCATTTACAGGGCCGCAATCACACCCACCCAACCAGGAAGATAACGTGCCTCCTGGCTAGCAGCCAATTTCTTGGCTTTCACCAGCGCTTTGTTAAAGTCATGATCAAGGATGTCTGACGAAATGCGGTTGCGAAAGAAATCGGCCCACAAGAATTCACTGAAAGGCGTGACATCCTTCGCATAACCCCCCGCACGTCGTAGTTCTCCTGCAAGACTCCGATAGGGATCATCTTGCAAATGCTCGAGGTGTTTCGGTATGGCATTAAATTCATGTCGCGTACCATCAGTGCCATACGGATGGACCCATTGACTGTGATCCATCACGGTCCAGAATTTCACCGGGTTCAACCATGAGAGGTCCTTTTGCAGCATCAGGCTAACAGTTTTGACTCCTTCTTCCAGCAGGGCCAGTCCAAAATGATGATGATCAAGAATGTAGTATTTTTCTTCTGGACCCAAAATCGCCGGGAACCAATGACTTGCCAGTGCGGCAGTGCGTTCTTTTTTTCCTAATTCACTCCAGTGTTTGCGTTTAAGTGCAACCTCAAGTTTGCCGACTGTTATTTGCGTTGGATGTAGTTTTTCGAGTTTTGCGCTGATCAGTTGTGGACGTGCATGTAACATAAGTTTTCCAATCACGGATTGTCTGCGTGGGGTAACATTTACGATTTGATACTTTTCATGCTAGCAGAAAATTGATGCGATTGATCGTGAAGTCTCATGAATCATGCTTATCGAAGTTCAGCTCTGATTTATGGTGCCATTAAGAAAGAGTAGAAACGTTATTGGCAAAAAAATATCAGCAAAAATATTAGCTTGGCCGGTTCATTCAAAATAAAAGTATCAGCGAGCCAAGAACGACAAGCCCGCCTCCAACCACGCCTTTGATCGTCATTGGTTCGCCCAATAAAATCCATCCTGCAATCATGACCAATGCGACGCTGAGTTTGTCAATTGGTGCCACCACGGAGACTGGCCCCATTTGCAAAGCACGGAAATAGCACAACCATGAAAGCCCTGTGGTCACCCCTGAGGCGATCAAACATGTCCAACCTATCCACGTACTGCCAGTTGGTTTTTGCCATTCAGAGCGAGCTGTCACGATCGCCATTGTCACCATTAGGATAACGATGGTTCGTATCAAGGTAGCGAGATTGGTATTAATATTGGCGACGCCTATTTTTCCCAAAATGGCTGTCATGGCGGCAAAAATTGCAGAAGCAATGGCAAATCCCTGCCACGAAAAAGTGATGTTCATATTTTCCTAAAAATATGACAATCCAAATGAAGATTGTCTTTTATGTATTCAAGCGGTCATATATTTTCGATATTTTCGAGTAAATTCCCCTCAATATAACTCGGAAATATCATGTTGACCCATTCAAATAAGAAAACGACTCTCGCCTTTCTCATTTCTCAACTGTGTATGTCGGCAGCTTTTGCCGTAGAGGAGTCTACACCGCTCTCTGCGATAGAAACCGTCACTATTGAAGCGCAAAGAACATCTAATGGTGTAGCGCGCAAAGCACAAGAAGAAGCGCCTAACCTCATTAATCTGATGACGGTTGAAGAAATGCGCAAACTCCCGGATGTCAATATTGCTGAATCTGTTCGACGCATTCCGGGAATTTCTCTTGAAACAGATACAGGGGAAGGACGCTTCATTAACATACGTGGCCTCGATGCCGATTTGAACAGTACAACCTTTGGTGGCTTACGTTTGCCTCCATCGAACAATGCATCTCCTTTTGGTGGTGGACGCGCTGTTGCTTTAGATGCGATTCCAACAGGACTGGTCGGTGCAATAACAGTCACCAAATCGAATTTGCCGGAGCAAGATGCTGAAGCCTTGGGCGGAACAATCGAAATCACACCAAAAACCGCGCCTCTCAATGGGAAACCTTTTTTTGAAGGGCGGATAGGTACTGGTCGCGAACAACTGCGAGGTACTGGAATTACCGATCTTTCATTTTCAGCTGGAGGACGGTTTGGTGGCGATGGCCCTACAAAATCAGGGATCAGTGCACTTTCAGACAACCCGTTCTCATTTGTAGTCACTGGCACCTACTATGAGGATAAGCGAGGCATTGATGACGTTGAACCCTCATTCCTGGATGATGGTAGCCATTCACCTTTAGCCTATGCCGGATGGGATCAGCGGTGGTATCAATACAATCGAAAACGTCATGGTGTTGGTATCGATCTGGGTTATCAAGCCGATGCTAAAAATAGCTACTATGTTCGTGCTTTTGACGCAGGTTATACAGAGACGGTGTTACGTCAACGTCTGACAGTTACTCCCGATGGTGATCCAGCAACAACCGCAACTGGCTTTATTGACGGTCTGAGTGCGAACGGATTTGATAAAACACTTCGCCAAGAAAAAGAGACAATCAATAACAAGGTATTTATGATTGGCGGTAAAAATACTATTGACGACAAAACGATTGATTATCGGTTGGGCTTCACCAAAGGGTCGTATGATAAAAAATACGATTACAACTCTGATTTTAATTTTACTCCGGCAGCAGGACCAGCACTGACAATCGGCGGAAAAACAATCACTTCCCCGACTGTTTCCTACAATAATCAAGGTACAGGTAATGTGCCATTGTTTACAGTAAATGGTGCGGATTACCTGAATCCGGCTAACTACAGTCTCGTTAAATTTCAGAACAGCACGACCAATATTGCTGATCAAGAATGGTCAATAGCCAGCAACGTAAAATTGCCGGTCAATTGGGGAAGCTTTGAGGAAGAAAGTCTTAAGACTGGTATCAGTGTGCGATTGCGTTCACGAGAAGTGGTTGGGCAGCCTTATTCATATAAGGGGATTCCATCCATTCCACTAACTAGTGCATCATCAGGTCCGAGTTTAACTTTTTATGATGGTGCTTATCAAAATGGGCCGCAACTCACAACGGATTATTTGCAAAATATCTTGGCTGCAAATCAAACCATTACGGCGAATAATCGCACTAACGCAGCACTCCAGTATCAAAAAGATAAAGAGGACGTGTATGCCCTGTATAGTCAATATCAGATGAAAAGCGGCAAATTTGGTGTGATTGGTGGCGTGCGGATTGAAGGAACTCGCGCATCATATGACGCTAATTCTAAAGGTGTTGACGCCAACAATAATGCATTCATTGCGCCAACAAGCCAAGGCAAGAGTTACACGAATTTTTTCCCCAGCTTACAAGCGCGTTATGAGTTAGAACCGTCAACGTTGTTACGAGCCGCTTTTTCTTCAACAATTGCGCGACCTGGTTTTAATCAAGTTAATGCATCATTGAATATTGATCCTAGCGCAAATACTGTGTCGCAGGGCAATCCTGATTTGAAGCCGATTACCGCAAATTCCTTGGACTTTTCTGTAGAAAAATATCTGCCGAATTCGGGAATTATTTCTGTCGGTGTGTTTGATAAAGAAATTAATAACTACATCGTCAACAACGTCACAAATCAAACTTTTCCGAATAATGGATTGTTCGCTGGATTTGTCGGGGTGGCTCACGTTTATTCCTATACAAATGTCGGGAAGTCACGGGCAACAGGTCTGGAATTTAATTACGAACAACGGTACAAGGATTTACCTGGGATCTGGAGTGGCTTAGGTACAGGAATTAACTATACCTTGGTCAATTCCAGTTTTGAAATCCGTCCTGGTGAATACACTTCGATGCCATCTACGTCCAGAAACACTGTTAACGGGAATTTGTTTTATGAAAAACAAGGTCTCAACATGCGTTTGGGTGCCTATTATGTTTCACGTAATTTGTGGGCAATTGGAAACAGCACGACGGATGTTTTTTCTGAGCCACGATTTTCGGTCGATTTCGGTAGTTCCTATGCCATCAATGATTTTATGTCGGTGTACTTTAATGCTAAAAATTTGACGAACACACCATTGAAATTCGTTGAGGCTGGTTCAGGCCGTACTATCCAAAGGGAATTTTATGGTGCGACATATCAACTTGGCGTTACGATCAATTACTAATACATTGCGATTGAAAACAAGATGAAAAAACTACAATTGTTAACGTTGGCTGGCGTCGCTATTATGGGCATGTCAACGTCGATACTCATTCAAGCAGCTGACCTTGATTATGCGGTAAATCTGCATTGGACTTTGGGCGAACCATCTAAATGGGACTATGCCGATATTGATGCGGTACGCCGGCGATTATTCGTTACTAGAGGTGATCGAGTTCAGGTATTGGAGCTTCCTTCTGGTAACCCGATAGGTGAAATTAGCAATACACAAGGCGTGCATGGCGTCGCTTTTGCGCAAGACCAAAATATTGGTTTTACAAGCAATGGGCGCACTGATTCGGTTACAGTTTTTGATCTTGATACTTTACAAGTTAAACAAGAAATTAAAGTGACAGGTTCAAATCCAGACGCTCTTTTGTACGAAGATCACTCGCATAAATTATTTGTGTTTAATGGTAAGACTGCCAACGTCACTGTGATCGATACATTAAGTCTAAAAGTTATCGCGACAATTGCAACCACAGGACGACCAGAATTTGCTGTGAGCGACAATGCGGGAAAAATATTCTTTAATATCGAGGATAAAGCAGAACTGCATGCGATCGACGTTGCTAGCAACACTTTGATTTCCAAATGGCCATTGAAAGGATGTGAGGAACCGACAGGTTTGGCGATAGATATTGCCCGGGCACGGCTGTTTTCAGTATGCCAGAACAAAACGATGGTGGTTACTGATGCTAAAAACGGTCGCTTCATCGCACATGTTGCAATTGGAGAGCACCCAGATGCAGTCATCTATGATCCAGAGACGGCCAACATTTTTTCATCCAACGGCGATGGTGGTGGGTCACTTACGATAATTCATCAAGACGATGCCAATCACTATGTTGTTAAGGGGAACGTAATTACTGCACCCGGAGCCAAAACAATGGCGATGGATTTGAAAACTAAGACGATTTATTTGCCGACAGTGATAGACAAGAAATTTTTGGTGTTAGTGGCAGGTAAAAAATAATTTTTGCGATCTTCATTCAACATCTTTATCGCTAAATTATTTGCCTATATCGATGATATTAAAGCCTGTGACTTTCTATATCTAGGAAGTCGTTCGCAATTTGGGCAAAACTAAACAATCGCGCACCGTAATGCACGCATCATGTTTTTCGCTTGAGCTTGAAAAATACCTTGATGCCCGACGCGATCCTAGCAAAAATTCGCCAGTAACTTCGACATTGCATTATGCAATTTTTGCATGTTCCGTTTTTAGCTAAAACGGGCAGTCGATACAGCGTGCTACAGTATTGTTCACAATTTAACTCAGAGCATTCTTTCAACATGCCTTTCAACTCAAATAAACTTTGCAAACGGTACCTATTCAAATTCGCTGTGAATTGTGTCTCTGGTGGGTCTGGCGTCGCTCTTTTGCTATTGACAACAGCCGCCTGGTCGCAATCTGAAATAAAGCTAGATGAAGTTACTTCGCTGCCCGTGAGTGATACAGCCAAGGTAACGATCAAGGCCAAGATTCAAGCGGAGCAAACTTTAATTGATCGCAAGGTTTATAACGTCGCCAGTGATCTTCAAGCGACCACAGGTAATGCTGCGGATATATTAAATACATTGCCTTCGGTTGATGTCGATGCCGATGGTAATGTCAGCTTACGTGGCGCAGGTAAAGTGATGATTTTGATTGACGGTTGCCCTTCGGCACAATTAAGTGGTAGCAAGGGTGGTGACGGACTATTGCAGTTTGCCGCGAATAATATCGAAAAGATAGAGGTGATGACGAATGCGCCAGCGGAATATCGCGCAGAAGGCACTGGTGGTGTGATAAATATCATCACCAAGAAAGGGCGCAGTATTGGTTCTTCTAGTTCGTTCTTGCTAAACAAAGGCAATGTCGGACGATATGTACTTGGCGCAAACGGCGCGTTCAACACAGAACAGCTTAATCTCACGGGTGGTTTTGGTGTTAGGCGAGATGTACGTGAACGAATGGTGACATCAAGTTTAGATGCGATGGATGCGAATGCAGAGCAGACCATGAGTCGAGATCAGCGCCATGAAACAGCGTTTCGCTTGATTCCTTCTTTGAATGGCGCTGAGCTATCAATTAAATGAGAGTCAATCGTTCGGCGCCGATATTAATTTTAGACAACGTAGTGGTGATCGTTACTTTGATCAACAAAGCCGACGTTTCCTGGTGGACAAAAGCCTGAACAGCAATACAAGCATACATAGTGACGGATATGAGTGGAGTCTAAGTGGTGAACAAAGGCTACGCTTTAAACAAAATCTTGGACGTGCAGAAGAGAGTATTGAAATATCGCTACATCGTAGTACCGACAAAGAGCGCGAGAGTTATGCTTATCTGCGTACCGCTACCCTGCCAACTGCTGGCCAAAGTCGCGATCATCTATATTTAAGTCATGACTTGAGAGTTAACGAATTTAGTGTGGATTATCGTACTGTGCTAGCGAACGATCAGCGTATCAAACTTGGTTACAACTTTAAATACGATCATAATGAATTCGAGAATGCTGGCGATAATGTCGATCCTTTAAGCGGTCAACCGTTGCCCAACGTGGACTTAACCAATCAATTTCGTTTTCAGCAGGCGATTCAAGCCTTCTATGGATCGTATGAGCAAATGCTTGGGAAATGGGCATCGATCACGGGCATTCGAACCGAGCATACAGCGACTAAGGGCAATCAACTGACGACCAATATAGTGAGTCAACAAAGTTATATCGGGTTTTACCCAAGTCAACATTTTGAAACTTCGCTTGATGGTGATGCGACGCTTTCCGTCGGCTACAGCCGAAGATTGTCACGGCCTGATCCGGAAGAATTGAATCCATTTATCGATCATCAAGATATTCACAATTTGCGAGCGGGTAATCCGAATTTATTGCCGCAAGATGTACAATCATTTGATGTTGGTTATCGCGTCGAGACTAAACTACAAAGCTATGGATTGACCGGGTATTTGCGACGCAGTCGGAACAATGTGACCGACGTGAGTGTCTTGATCAGCCCCGATGTCTTACTCGCCACCAAAACAAATTTGCCAAAAAGTAATGCTGCCGGTATTGAGTTCAATTTAAGCGATTCGATAACGTCAAATATTGCATATCGACTCAGTGGTAATTTATTTCATAGTCAAATTGATGCAATAGCGCTGGGAACGCAAAGTACCAAATCAACATCTGGATTAAATTTAAAAGCAAGTATCGATTATCGACCGACACGATTTGACAATGCACAAATATCAATTAGCAGAGCAGATAAACGATTGACGCCGCAGGGCTATATCAAGCCGATCAATCTAGTAAATTTTGGTTATAAAAGACAGATAGATCAAGACCTGTCGTTGACGTTCACCGCGTCCGATATTTTTAATGGGCAAAGATTTCAACGGTACTTAACCTCATCTGATTTGACGCAGACTTATCAACGATATCAATTTGGGCGCATCATTTATATTGGCCTTGGATACTCGTTTGGTACAGGGAAAAAAGGTAAAAATGTCAGTTTTGATTATGACCAACGATTCGTCGAGAAAATTGTGTTTGTTGCTGGTGTCAATTACATGTAATCGATCTAGACTCTTAATTAAGATGTGAAATCTTTGATTGCAGGTATTTAGTTAAAAATTACTTAGTTTTGTAAAAAAAACGGGATTTTTACGTCTAATGACTCCCGTATTCTTGTTATGAACAACTTCCACTGAATACCATCATTGTCTGTTCGCGAGTGCCCGCTATGCCAAGAAAAGCCGACACTCAGATTCATTTTCTGAGTGACCTGTTATTGCGACAAAGTGGTCATTGAGCAAATATCGGTGAACGACCGGAGTCAGTCTGCTGCTGCCTGTGGCTGTTAACAAAATTGGAGACGGCTAGCTTCAATCAGTATATCCATCGCAATATACTATTTGACGACGATGCATCGCACAACTTGCCCATTAAAACGTGGGATTACAACATCCAGATGTTGTTGCTATATTTACGCGGATTTGCACCGCCATTCAAAGGCACCACACGCACAATAGATATTGAATAATCAACGCTGCATCAGCGCTGATTATTGTTTTATTGTCGAATTTTATTCGTAATTAAACTAACGAAATTCAATTATTTTGGATTGTTCTTTTTTTCAAAATACTCAAGCCCAATGCCATATCCATAGTGCCAGGCACAAAAATCAATTATCAATCCGTGTGGCACTCTCTCTTGGGCGGATTGCCCTGCTTTTACGCCTGCCTGAAAGTCACAAATATCTATCCATATTTTTATCTGTATAGAATTGTATCTTGCGTGATGAATTGTCTTGTTGGTGCGCGCAGTATTGCGATTTCGTTTGTTCGACATGAATCACTCCTTTTGGGTTAAAAAAGGATATGTGAGCTCAAAATAAAGGTTTTTATTGCAACTTAATTTAATAAAATAATTTTAGTTAATGAAGTCTGTAGGGGGCTTTGTTGGTGGCTTATTATAAAGAAGGTCGCGGATGCTGAAGGGAGTGAACAAAGATTGCTATTTGGGGTGGGCGATGTTCTTCCTGGGATCTTAATTGTCGTTGCATACCAAAATTTGAAATAAATATGGCGCATACGACAGCTTTTCTCCACGTTAGTGGTTATTTTTTTTCTGCGCGATTCTTATAACTTCGCTTCAAACAAAATATCTGCAGAGGTCGAACCCAAAGCATCAGCAATGCGTATCAAATTTAGGATAGAGAGATTATTTTCACCTCGTTCGATCTTGCCCATATTTCCACGTTCAACACCAGAGGCAAGAGCTAACTCTTCTTGAGAAAATCCAATTTCCTTCCGTTTAGCGCGAATAGCTGCACCTAAGCGAACGAGTTTGTTGTCTTTATCGGTTTTGGATGAAAGTCTTGACATCCTTAAATGGTCACGTTATAACGCATTTAAAACCACGTGATGCAATACCCATTTTGAACTATTCAAATCGAAACTTTGGGTGTCTCAAGAATAAATTTCTCGCACTTTCAGAGATTATTCAAGTTTTCTGAATTAAAAAATCGCATTAAAAAAATTGTCCTTCCGTTCCTTAAACTCAACTCCATTTATATGCGAAAAACAATTTCTTATCTTTTCTTGACCCTAATCATTGTGGCTTCCACCGCATATGCAGATTATGACGCTGGCTTAGCTGCGTACAAAAAAAAAGACTACGTGACGGCGCTGAAAGAATGGCTTCCGCTATCCGAACAGGGCAATGCCAATGCGCAAAATGACCTGGGAACGATGTACGCCAATGGACAAGGGGTTACCCAAGATTACAAAGAAGCAGTCAAATGGTTTCGCCTCGCGGCCGATCAAGGGTATGCCCTGGCGCAAACTAACTTGGGAAGAACGTATGCCGTTGGGCTAGGTGTGACCCAAGATTTCAAGGAGGCAGCCAAGTGGTATCGCCTCGCTGCCGAAAAAGGTGACGCCAATGCACAAGAAAATTTAGGAATATTTTATAACGTTGGGCTAGGTGTGACCCAAGATTCCAAAGAAGCAGTGAAGTGGTATCGCTACGCAGCAGAAAAGGGTAATGACAATGCGCAAAAAAACTTGGGAAAAATGTACGCCAATGGGCAAGGGATTACCCAAGATTACAAGGAAGCAATCAAATGGTATCGCCTCGCAGCCGCACAAGGTAATGCGGACGCGAAAAATAGCCTAGGATCAATGTATGACTCCGGACAAGGAGTCATCAAAGATCACAAGGAAGCGGTCAAATGGTATCGTCTCGCAGCCGCACAAAGTAATGCCGATGCGCAAATTAGCCTGGCAGTTATGTATGCCAATGGGCAAGGCGTGACCCAAGATTATAAGGAAGCCGTCAAATGGTATCGCCTCGCAGCTGCACATGGAAATGCCGTTGCACAAAATAACCTAGGCGTGATGTATGCCAATGGGCAAGGCGTGACCCAGGATTACAAGGAAGCCGTCAATTGGTATCGTCTCGCCGCCGATCGAGTTGATGCCGATGCGCAAAATAACTTGGGTTCGATGTATAAAAGTGGACAAGGCGTGACCCAAGATTACAAGGAAGCCGCCAAATGGTATCGCCTCGCAGCCGCACGAGGTAATGCCAGAGCGCAATATAACTTGGGGTTGATGTATGACAAGGGGCAAGGCATGGCTCTAGATTATAAGGAGGGTGCCAAATGGATTCGCCTAGCGGCCGATCAAGGTAATGCCATTGCGCAAAAAATGCTGGCGGTAAAGTATGTCTTGGGACAAGGCGTGGCCCTAGATTACAAGGAGGCCGGTAAATGGTTTCGCATGGCTGCCGATCAAGGTGATGCCGATGCGCAAAATAACTTGGGAATAATGTATCGCGATGGGGTAGGCGTGGCCCAAGATTACAAGGAAGCCGTCAAATGGTATCGCCTCGCAGCCGAGCTAGGTAATGCCGATGCGCAAAATCACTTGGGAACGATGTTGGTCAATGGGCAAGGTATGCCGGAGAATCGGGTTGTAGCATATGCACTCTATAATCTGTCGGCCGCAAACGATTCTACTGAGACAAATATTGCGATTGCAAATCGGAACATTTTAGTCGAAAAAATGGGAAAACGTGAGATTGAAGCTGCACAGGATCTCACGGTAAAAATGAACAAGCCTGGTAATTTACTGAAAGAACTCGATCAATACATGAAGCACCCGGCTGTTAAAGAAGTCTCCAAATCTGTACCGACCGGTGACTTGACGAGAACAGTCGCTGCCAATGACGGCTACCCTGAAAAACCAGCAAAAGTTCCAGGTGTCACAAGTTGCAATACTCGATGTGAAAACGCCTCTTGTTATCGTACCTATGATAGTGGGCGCAAGGTTCATTTTCAGGCAAAACAAAAATGGAATCCGTTTAATAGCCAATTTGAATTTGATTCTGGTTCTTGCTGATTTTTCCTCAAAGGGATATTTATGTACGTTATTTTCGTCATTGCAATCGCGGTGGCAGTAATCGCTGTTTTTCTAAAAAAGTTACTGTTTCCGCATAAATATGAGATTGATGATATTTCATCTGACTTACGAATTATGAAAACATCTGAAACTGATCAGGGCGTTGAGAGAAAGGCCGTAATTCAAATGCTGGCAAGGCGGCGCAATAGCTTGCAAAACAAAAAGAACACTAATATTTAATTTACTAACTTTGATTTTCTAACTAAAAAAATGACATCAATATGAAACTAAAATCCATCATAATTTCGGCGTTTCTTATCTGCATTTCCTATAGCCCAATTGCTTCAGCAGGAATCTTTGACGGAATTGCTGCAGCATTCGATTTCCCGAAGAAAAGACTGGAGTCCTACAGTAAAGTAGCGGATAAGCAGTTGGTTGATCAGTTTTACTACCTTTCTGAAGACGGAAAGATAGAGGGTTTAAATAAAGAACTTGCATCAAAAGCGAGGGGATTTGAATTTAAAAAAATTAGCCCATCGACACTCACTTTGCAGCGATACATGTTCAAAGCAGGGAACATGCAAGAAATAGTGCAAACCATGAACACTTATAGTTATTCTCCGTTGAGTGACGAAATTGGTCGGCGCTACGTAGCATTTGCCAATTCACGGGGAAACGTGGTTAAGCTGTATAAGCCAGCGTTAGGCAATATACTCAATCAAATGTTTGTCCAGAATTTTGCTTTGGAACATGCAAAAAACACCGCTGAATGGATCGGTCTCGACAATGCGTTAATTGAGTTCACATCAACCGGTCAAATTGTTTCCGTAATGACGAGGTCACACCAGGCGATTATTAATATAGGAGTAAATTCAATTCAATTCATTAACCTTTACTTTGGCAAAGCTAATGCGCAGGTTATTGAAAATAGAATAGCAAACAACAATTTTGAAAATAACTTCATTCGCGTCCTTACGGCACCATCAGACAACGATACCACTGAAAGAAAAGTGACATCTAATGGTCAAGACACTCGGTTGCCGGAAGCAATAAATACCACTCCTGGCCAATCGCTAGTTACACCTGCGGACGCCTCTACGCACTCCAAAATCGCAACGTCACCAGAACAACGCATCCAAATGCTAAAAAATTTAGCTGAGTTAAAGCAATCTGGCGTCTTGACCGAACAGGAATTTGCGGCTGAAAAACGCAAGATACTGGAAAATTAGTGTCTGGTTTCGAATCGAGAATCCTCAAAAAAACAACTTCATATTGAAAACTTGAATTCAAGTATTTGACATTCACACTGTTCGGTCTAGATTTACTAAACCCTAAATTGAACCCAAAGTGAAAGTGCCAATTATTCATTCGATGTCATGACCAATAACATATTTACGCAAAACTATTTTGAACAATAAAATCCATTTCAGATCGTGCTTGATAGCATTAACAATTATATTTCCCGCGTCATTCTCCTTAGCGCAGGATATTTCAAAAAGTGGCATTGACACGCAATCAGAAGTAACACCATCCTCGGTGGTTGAAGCTCAATATGAAGATGATGGTGTCAACGTATATATCCCTAAAATCTTTCCCAAATATCAGATGAAAGAGGGACAGCAGATAGTGAGTCATTTGTTTGGGTTGATCAAAGGGTCTTATAAAAAGAGTTTTCAAGACGTTGGGTTTATAACGGATACTCATCGGATGTTTCATTCTGTTTCAGAACGTGCAGCTGAATTGAACATTAATAGGACTTACGCAAAAACAAGAGAATTGTAACAAGATGTAAAGACGTAAACCTAAAAAAGAAAACGGGTGTGTACAGTTCTGGACATGCCAAAAC
>NZ_JBEONP010000055.1:0-28161 GCF_040544435.1 Undibacterium sp. GrIS 1.2 | reverse complement strand
CTACCTGTAAAAATAATCGTATTGATGAATTGTTGCCGCTGCGGGCAAAATCGGTTGTTTGCTGATCGTCTAGGTGGGACTGTCGGACGCATACACTGCTCCTTGATGTTTTGCGAGACTTAGACGAGTACGACTTGGCGCGTGTCGAGGCCATTCAAGTTGTGGGTATCTATGTTGACGCGAGTAGTCCAATTTGTGATGAATTGCGCCGTGAGGTAATTCGAATTTATGAGGACGATCGTGAGGATGACATGCTGAAAGGGTGGGCGGAGCGCTATGTCGATCGCCTGCGTGAGGCGTGAGTATTATGTCCAACTTCCCGCTCAACTCGGAATCAACGATGAAGCCGTTGATCCGGGTAGCTATACGTTAGGCTCCTCAAGAAAACATAGCGATCGTTTCCGAAAACCTTTATTAAAGCGAAAAACCATGTTCATTTTCTGGGGGCGAAAAGCCGTATTTACTAAGCTTGGCCACGTAGCAGATTTCTGTTCAATTTGCAGAGATCAACGCTCTTTCTTAATCCAGCGCGTTGGATCAGTTGGTCATCTTTATTACATCAGTTTTGGCGAAGGCGAACTAGTTGGCTACCAACGAACATGCCAAGTATGCAAAACAAAATCTCAGACTGAACCGACCAAATATGCTTCCATTTCAAAGGATGATTTGCCTCTGGACGAATTGACGCAAAAAACGTATCCGAACCTTGAAGAAGTATTCCGAGAACGAACAAAGCTCGAGGAAAGGATAAGAAATGCTCCGCACTTACTAACCAAAGAGGAGCGCCATGCGCAGATACGGCAAGCCTTCATTCAACTATCACCCAAGGTCGAGAAGCGGTTTTCCGCCACCCACATAGATAAAGAGATCGCTTTATCTATCTTCGGTGCACTGGCATTGCTAGTTTTGGGGCCATCGATAATGCACTCGGTACTGCCCGACGAAGATGGCATCGTACTCGTGACGTTCGTGATCTTAGGCATATCACTTATTACATGGCAAATCGCACTAGCGGGAGGTCGCTTTATGGAGCGCAAAATCATCCCTGCTCTAGCAGCAAATCTAGCTCCTTTGCAGCCAAAACAGAGCGAGATTCAATCGGTAGCTGATGAACTCAAACATATGAGGCACAAAATTGGCTCTAAGATAAATGTCGAAATCTTAATTGGCGCTGTTTCCAAATTCAAAACGAGCGCATAGTGAAGCCATACTATGCCTACTCGCCTCAGCCCAACCGTTCGTTTAATTCGGACTAAACTACTACCCTTCGGTTTCATCATTGCCAACTCCAACGACCAGCTTTACAATCAGTCATCTTTTTCAATTAGGGTTACGGTGTGTTATGCGTCCTTGTTCATCAAGCAGCCTAACTCATCGTTGCAGCGGATCGCCTGTGGCGCCGGCTGAACTCAAGAGTTAGCACGTTTATGAAGATAGACGATCCGCAGATCCAAACACATCAGGTCGATGGGCAACTACTTTACGTCCCAAGATTGATCGGCTGGGAGACGCTTTTAATGGCTATGGAATTTGATGGTCACAAGTTACCCGTTCCCGAACTTCTAGCAAGTAAAGTTAATCGGAACGAGAAGTATCCAGAGATATTATCCGCGTTGGGATTTACGTGGGGGGAGTGCATTTCTATGAACTTTTATGTGTCGAAGGCATTCTTTATCGTGTACATGTTGAGGCTATAGTTTGCGATAATTGCGGACATCGTGCGATTGCCTCTGCTACACCGGGTATTTCGGAAATTTATTATGGACGTGTTGATGAGGACGCGGCAATAAAGAGAAGTTACGGACTTCCGAACCAGCGGTGTCATATGTGTAACCTGCTATTTCAGCGTCGTCAAACGGTTTGGCAAGTAAATGATTCTGTAGCTAACGGATCGTTCGATAGCGACACGCAACCGTGCCGATCAACTTAGCTTGAATACAAATAATTTCGTGGCTTGCTATCCAGCGAACTGACTGTCTGCTTTTCAAAAATCCAATGACGGCTATGGGCACGATGCGTGCAGTCGAAGCAAAACTTCAATGACGGCAATCCACTTTTTTTCTTGCCATGCACTCCCTAGTCAAAAGAAATCATTTCTTTACCAATCGATGGCATATTTGGCGTGTGTGCGTTTCGATTAGACTTCGGTTTTTCGTGCATGCCAACGACACTCTGCATAAACTAATGATGGCTAAATAGACTTTTAACAGATTCAGTGATTTTTTAAAATGCCAATCAATGGCTTATTTATCGTGCCGATTGGTAGCTTATTTCGTACCAATACTCAAATGATTTGGCCAATTCGTATCCCCCCGCTCGAAGACGAATTATTGTCTTCCTACCTACGTCGTGTGGCACTGGGTCACGGCATCTCATTGAGAGAGCTACTTTTAGCTCTCCGGGAATTAAAGCAGTTCACTATTGAACCTGATATTGACAGGGCTCCTAACACTGCACTTATTCAATACCTAGCCGATAAAACAGGGTGTAGCGTCGCGGCGATTGAGTTAATGACGCTTAAGAAATATCAGGGAAAAATTTTTAAGGCTTTACCCAGGGTGGGGTGGGGCAACTTTCTGTTGCCGGCTCCGAGTAATTTACGAAGTAAAGTTAAAACAGCGTTGCCGTTTTGTGCTGAATGTCTCAAGACGGACCCCATTCCCTATTTTCGTATTCAATGGCGCCTGGCTTTTTGCACCATTTGTCCCAAGCATAAAATGATTTTGAGTGACCACTGTGCTGAATGCGGTATGCCGGTCATTGGTAGTTTTTATGAAAATTTTGGAAGTCGCTCGAAGAGATCTGCTGTTCTATGCGATCACTGTGGCTTTGACTTGGCACAAACTGAGGGCGTGAACTATCACTCAAATCCCCATTTGAATACTTCACTTCTGGAGAAACTATTAAGAGATTTTAATGATGGCTATTTGCTCTCATTTGACACTGGCCCTCATAATTATTCATTCCATTTTTTTGAAGGTTGGCGTCAAATTTTAAGCTTGCTGGTTCGATCCCGAATGGGCAAAAGGTTAATTCAAGCAATGAAATCAGAAAGTACAGATTTTGATGAAAATCTGGTTAATCAGTTTCGCCCACCTTTTGAAAACATGCCATTGCGATGCCGCCACGAGGTTGTGTGCATGTCATTGTTTCTGACGGAGGATTGGCCGGAGAGATTTACACGTATCAGTAGAGATGCTGGGTTGAGTGAATCAGCTGTTCTGATTGATCAGCCGGATCTGCCATACTGGTTTTACCGTGCAATCAGAGAATCTCTGTGTCGCTTCCGTTATCGAACTAATAGAGACGAGATCGCTAATATTCGAGATTACCTTCAAGGTCGGGGGGCAACTTTCAAAAAATATTGTCAAGAAAACGGTAGGAATTACTGAAGGGAAGGCAGTTGATGCAACAATCCCTATTGCAGAAGGTATCTATACCGTGGAAGAGACGGTATTGTTTTTTGAGGAGTTTGACCTGCAGATCAAGAACGCCTCCCATGCGCGAGGACATCGATTTTGTTTGGCGAGGGATCGAACTATTGTTTTGATGACGGTGTTTGGCGTTGTACAGCATGTTTTAGACAAATGTAGAAATCAAGCTCACGACGGTCTGTTGGTTCCAAAGGTATTTGAAAACGGTATTTGCTCAAACGCAACCAACCATCTCGCATGGTATCTAGGCTTTATTATTGATGACTGGGGCAAGTTTGAACCTGATCTGCCGCGATTTGTTTTTCCTTCACGAAAAAATACACCAATACACTTGGAGTCAATACGGAATCGTGCTGGCGTAATAAAAAAAAATGCTGGATTGACGGATATTACTTCGTGCATCGAAGCATTGAGTTTGTAACGGATGACTAAATAATGCGATGAAATTAACGTGTACAGGACAAATAATGTTGACGCTGACTCAATATTGACCAACTGGGGGGACATCAAACGCTAAAGCACATACATTATCCATGTCTTCAGACTATTTTCTGATCGGCCCAGCCAACACTCCCCCAGCCTGCTCTCCATGCAACCTGTTTTCGCCTAACAACCCTCTCTCCGCAAACGCTTTGCGAGTGGATTGCAAATACGCCATGGCTCGTTCAATCCTCGCGCTTCGCTCAGCATCGCTCTGCACAAGCAGCACCGGTTTTTCGGGTCGAGTGTATGTTCGTTGCCGAAATTTCCCTACTCTGGATATCTTCAACTCACACCTCTTTTTTAAAAAAGCGAGCTGTTCTCATTTACTTGCCCACTTACGTAGCAGACGCGTTCGTATAGACGCCTGCTCTTCTGGAGTACGCCCCTTGCAACCAGCGATACGATTTGCCACCACGATTTGACTCGATTTCGACCAATAGAAACGACCATCTTTACCCATTAACGAAGTATTACTGACTTCATTTTCAAGAAGAGGCAGATAGGCACTAAGAGTTTCTGTTGATGCACCCGTCAGTTGCGTGCGCTCGCCGGCACGCCAGCGCCGGTGCCATCGCTTGTCCTGCCGCTCTCTGGAGCAAACCGCATGGCCAATAATGGGGACCTTACGATGACTGCGGCTCATCAAGACGCTCCTTAACAATACGACGGACGGAGTGCGAGCGTCGCTTAGTCAAGAAATTCAGATCTCGACTCTTAACAACGTGTATTCCACGTCAAAGTTCTTCAGATCTGCACGCGTTTTATGATTAAACAATTGCCGTCCGTCCGTGGTCGTAAATAAATACAAGTATTTAGCATTCGATCGCAGTTTGACCAGATCAATCTTGGCTAAATTAAACATTTGCCAGCCTGAGCTTTTTGCTAGGCGCTCTGGGCAGATTATTGCCACTTGTCGTAGTGTGGTCAATGGATGTTGAGAGATCTCATCGCACAAGCGGATAACATCGTCTACCTCCCACATCAGCTTGGTGTAACCCGCCAGTACCGGTACTTCTTGTGCTTCATAGCTAATTAAGAAATAAGGCACGGAGAACGCAAAATCTACCGTAGACCAAAATGTTTGACCGGGTTCAGCGAAACTCGATTGGCGATGTCGATCAATAAGGTGAGTAGCGAGCATGAATAGTCAATACAGTCGGATCATGATGAAGTTTCTTAAGCTGGAGAAATCTTCTAGGTTAATCAATGTTGTTAGTCTCGTTAGTCGTCATCGCAGGTTCAACTGTTTCATCCAAACGAGGGACTTGCTTGTTTTGTCACCATTCGGTCGAAGGCGCATTGTCCATGCCCCACGGCCTGTCATAGTCTGGACTACCGAACTCCCTACCGACAGGTAGTAGAGCAAACCATTCTTTGTCCGCCTGTCGCCATCTAGATTTGACATGGCTCTGTCGTGCACCGATCTGGCGTTTATTCTTGCGGTTGTTCATCAGCACTGATTATTGCCTATGCGCATTTATCGAAGCTTACTGCGTACAAATTTCACGATCTTGTAGATGCCATAGCCAACTAGCCAAAGAGAGACTGCTTTAAAAAAAGGAGACACAAGCCCGGTAGATGCCCAATCCGCATTTGGCAACAGGAACTGCAGTGCCAGCCGGCCAAACAGGTAGGCAAGGAATGCCAGGAATACCCACCCCAAAATCCGTACCTGGCCACCCGTTTCGTACATCACTGCACCACAAAACCGACAAATATGTTGGGTTTTCATATAACGAAAGCTTCTCAGCATAAATGGCTGGTAGTGCCAGATATTGGGTGTGCCTTGTTTGTGGCAGTGCGGGCATTCAATGTGATCCAAGGAATTCTCCTGTTAGTACGCGTAACGTAAAGCTCGATAAATTTATAAAACTAATGAGGACAAATCTGCTAGTAAAGCGTCGCTAAACGTGCAACATCTTAATTTTATAGATATTAATTGTCTATCTAAAAATCGACAGATTACATCCTTCTTAACGCAACGTAAAGGGAAGACCATATTTGTTGACTTAACTATCAACAAATTTGGTCGTGAATAAACGAAAACCCTCAAAACTGATTTCTCGAATCGGTAAAAACGTAGCCTCTAAACGCAAAGCATTAGGCCTGACTCAAGAGCAATTGAGCGCTCAAGTTCAAGTAGAGGTCGAGACGATTTCCCGTCTGGAGCGAGGGCTTCACTCGCCCTCTCTTGCTATGCTGGAATTGGTGTCGGATACCTTGCGCATTTCCATATCCGATCTCTTAGATGAGCGAGCGCCGGCCACATCTACGGAGGCGGAAGTTGTGGCAACGTATTTGAGTCAAATGAAGCCGAAGGATCGCCTGTTCATTACAGATTTTGTGAAACTGTATTTTCAGAGAACTCACTAATTCTTAGATCACTGCAAACAATGAATTAGTTCTCCTTTGATGTCGCGGTGATACTCTTGGAAAACTCTTTTAAAATTATTCATTCCTTGGTATTGCCGTGCTCAAGAAAAATCTATTTGCGCTCTCATTGGTTGTTACTATTTTCACGCAGGTCGAAGCAAAGGAATTTGCTGAGTGCCGACAATTCTTTCCTCACGGTCAGATTCCCATTGTGTCTAATCAGGCATCTCTTCAATTGCGAGATCTTTGTTTCTCATCCTTTGCTGTCATGCATTCGGGGAGAAGTCGTACCCCTTTGTATGTAGTAGAGAGACTGAACAAAGATATGTTGCTTGCGGCAAAAAACAACCAACGCTCTACGAAGTTTTATGCCGACGCACGATTACCTACTGCGGAGAGAGCCGAACTAGATGACTATAAACATTCTGGCTACGATCGGGGTCACATGGCACCAGCAGGGGACATGGCTACTGCTGATGCGATGGCACAAAGTTTTTCTTTGTCGAACATGGTGCCGCAGGCACCGCTCAATAATAGAAAGGCGTGGAACTCAATTGAAACGGCCACGCGTAAATATGTCATGCGCGCGCAAGGGGACGTTTTTGTGATGACTGGGCCTGTTTTTAGTTCGGCACCAAAGACGGTTGACTCTGGGAGGGTATGGGTACCGGATTACTTATTTAAGCTCGTCTATGATCCCACTACCGGGCGGTCATGGGCGCATTGGATTGAGAATGCAGACCAAGCAAGACCAGAGAAACCGATTAGCTATGCCGAATTAGTTTCTCGGACTGGAATACAATTTTTGCCAAATTAATTCCAAATAAAAATAATTTTTTTAGATAGCGATGGTGTATTACAGGATTCTTTCGAATACTATAAAACCGGTTGGCGCTGAACGATTGAAGTCCTCAGTGGAAAAATATTTGCTAACTTTGATGACCTGTTTTAGTCAGCCACTCCTGTACAGAAAAATTCTTTTTTAGAGTTGCTAGATTTGATCAGGTTAGTACGAGCTAGTGTGTATCTGCTAATTTGAGATTATTATTTTCTGAGAGCTAAAAAATAATTTATAGTGACTTAGTTTGGCAAACTATAATTTTCAGCGGAAACTTCAATGCAACGTCTTCTACATTTTCCACTAGAGCGATAGCTAAAGATATTGAGCTAAAAACTCCTATTTTCTTCAGAATTTTAAAGTTCGGTTTCAGTCGAACTGAATTCCCTTCAATTTATAGTTATGCAAATTCAAAAAAAACCTATGAAAAAAATACTAAAATTAATAATCTCAAGTGCCGTTTTTATCTCTATTTCTGCGTACGCCAATATTTTTGAATATTCCTATACATTCTCAAATAACCATGTCATTCATGGAACTTTCACAGGCAATATGAGTGGAGAGTTTGTTAATAACATTGATAATGTTCAAGCATACTTTGACGGAAATTATGCGTACGATCGTTACGGACGACCATATTTTGTTGACTCAACAATCTCAAATTGGGTAGGCGGTCGCGGATTAAAATTAGACGTGTTCGGCTGGAATCCAGCGGAACAATTATTTGATATCAATGTTTTGCCGGATGTTTCACCCAACCTTTTTTTAAGTAACTTCAAATTTGGTTGTAAGTGCGGTGATGACTTTTACGTACGAAACGAAGGTGTTCTAAGCGGGTTACACGAAGTATCAGTGTTTGATGACAGTGCAACTATTGGCGGCGCAATCGATAGCAATAGCGTTCCAGAACGTTGGAAACTTGTTGATATTCCAGAGCCAAATGTGTTGTATCTATTTTTTATCGGTCTTGCCTTACTAATTTTCCAGTCTGGAAATGGTGTGATAGCCCGTAAGAATGGTAGTTAGTTATTGAATTTGGGGATGCAATAATTATCACTCTTCAATTTGGTCCCTGTTTCTCATTGCTTCAATCTGCACGTTAATTCTGCGCTAAAAACACCTAATCCCGATAAGAGGATTTTCACGTACAGTGCTCAATCTCAATATTTCCGTTCTTGATCTGTCGTCGATCAGATTTGCTGTGAAGCAAATGTTTTCATGGTTTCATTATCGTTCAATCTATGAAACCCTTCGGCTTCGAAGCGTGGCTCGACCGATTGCAATCACCGCCAAACGCACTTGAAGGTGATCAATTAGATTGCATTATATGGTTGTTCATAGCTGGAAGTCCAACTGACTTTAATCTTGAAGAATGTTCTCATTTAGTTCCGATTTTTACACCACTGCTGACTACAACCGATAGGAATCGGTCAGATAGTCTGGGATGTCTGCTGGACTTAAATGAATACCTCTTTCCCCGCTAGCTCCTGCTGGTAGGAGTAATCTCAAACGATGAAATAGAGGAGTTCGTTTCGCGTGTACGAAAGATAAAGAAAAGGGGGGGCGCCGTGACCACAGCCCTCCCAATCACGAACATTTTTTTCGTTTCCTGCGTTACATCCAGTAATCCTGCGGAAGTTTAATGTTTTTTTCGCCGCGAACTTCTTCGATTTGGTGGTTGACTTCTAGCGCGAGCCTATTTGGCGTATGCCCCAGAGCATCAGTGTCAGAGATGATTCCAATTGTCGTGACAACCACGTTTTCGCTATCTCCCGTGGTTTGGGTGATAGCGACGCCGTCGAGCTCGGTCAGTAGCGTAGGTTGCGTCATAGCCAACCTCCAGTCAGTAAAATCGATTGCCGAAAGGTTTGAAGGGGTGCGATAGTGTTATGGTTCATGTTCTGGTTAAGAGGTCAAACGACGCTGCGCCGTCGTGAATGGTTCTCGAATCCTGAGGGGCCTGCGCGCGATCAGTCATTCCATAATCGCGGATGACGCCGGCTACACGCAGGCGATAATTCTTGAAAACACCATTGCGACCTTGGCTCTGCACACCTCGATGTGGGGTATGGCAGCGCCAGCGCCCTACCGCTTCTTCGTCTCGCCAAAACGACAGCGACAGTATCTTCCCTGGAGTGGTTAAGCTCTCGAAACGTTCAATCGAGATGAACCCATCGAACTCGGTCAAATCTTCGCGTAATACGGCGGCGAGTTCTATATAGGTGTCGCGGCGGCCCTCGGCCGGTTCAACTTCAAAGATGACTGCAATCATGAAAAACACTCCTTTTCTAATGTAATTCGTTTAAAACAAGCGTCCTGATGGGGGCGACCCAAATGTCCGGTGAGCTAGCGATACACCAGACCAGTCCCATTTCACAGCCTTCATGCAATACCGGATCGTTCCGGCGACCGAGCATACTCAATGCCCGGTCATTACCTGCGAAGCCGCAGCCACGGTATTTCAGCACCGCCTCGCGGCGTGTCCAGAGGCGCACGAATGCGTGCATCCGCGCAGAGCCATGTAGCCGTGTAAGCAGCGCTACCTCCCTGTCCGGCATAACCATACGTGCCAAATCCAGCGATGTATCGCACGGTTCGAGCACTTCTAGATCGACACCGATCATTCCTCCATCTGCAACGGCCAGCATAACTTTGCCGGCCGCATGCGACAGGTTGAATTTGAGGTGGTGGTATGGTGGTGCCAGTATAGGTGCGCCATGCGGGCCTATACGGATCGGTACCTCCAATGGTGAAATATTCAATATCGACGAGAGCCAAAATCGCAGGAGCGTACGAGCGCAGCAGAATTCAGCCTTTGCGATGGGATTATGGAATGCCTGCGCTCGTCGGCGCTCGGCGTCGGACAAAATCGCCGGCCATAGTTCCTCCGGTGCGGTTGCGGGAACGTGCGCCAAAATGGCGGCAGCAGTCCCTTGAGCAACCTTTGGAAAGGGGGCGTTCTGGACTCGGTCGAGCATGTTATACAACCTCGGCAATCGCGCAAATCCGTTGGCCCGGCACCGTCGCCCCGATCAGTATCCGATCTCCGCGCGCAAGCGGGTTGTGGGCTTCAAGATCGATTAGGTTGATGATAGGGTCGGCCGCAAAACAATGGGCTCTGATTGCAATATTTTCAAGAAATAAAGCCCCGACTGGGGCACCGCCTTGCGCTTCTGTGGCGAAGGCGATGGGCTGGAATACATTACTTGGCAGAACCGCCGCCAGATCGGCTATCGCCGAGCCGGAGTCGTGCTCTAACTTTTGATTAACGGCCCGTACCATTCCGGGTGCGATACGGGCGGCGATGTCAAAGGTATCCGGGGCGCTGTGCGCGGCGATCGCGCGGATCTTGTAGCTTGGCCCGGCTTCGCCTTTTGATGAGCCAATCACACAGGCTGCCGCGCCATCGGAAAACAGAGCGAATGGTTGCAGGCGCTCGTCATCGTTGCGATACAGGTCTGAGGTGACGACTAGCACACGCTTGTCCATTCCCGCTGCTACCAGCCCGCAGGCCATACGTATGCCCGCCATTAGACTAGTGCACCGTCCATAAGTGACACCAGTCACTTGCGTTGGCCTAAGCCCTACCGAGTGCATCATTAACCTAATGGCAGGAGTCGTTTCCTCGATTGGCCCGGTCAGCGCCGTGCCGCACAGGATCAGAGTGTCGATATCGCCGCCGGCCAGTCCTGCCGCCGCTAGGCTTGATGTGATTGCCGTTGTCGCTAATGACCAGACCGTCTCTTCTGGTATTGCTGCGTAGAAACGATCCATCCCCAACATGGTGGGGTCGTTTGGCAAACCTTGGGCGGTGAAAAAAGCTGCGAGCCCGGGCAGATCGTGCACTGTTCGGTGCTGCGAACCGAATGCCATGGCCGGTCCGCATAGCATGATCGTGGGCGGTGACTGGATTGGGCGAGTGTTTGAGGACATGGAAAGTATTTACGGTTTTGGGATTTAAATAGACTGGATTTATTAGACCAGTACGGTGTTTTTCCATCATTTGCACATTGTGAATAGCCTCGCTCGTGCTTTCACGCTTATTTCACGATTCTATCCTTGCAAATGGCATTGCCTGTGAACGCCGATCTTGTCTATTAGTCTAGCGGCTCAAAACAAGACATGAAAGGACTATCCCATGGTTTATAGAAACGTTAGGTTCATTCCCTCCCCACCGCAAACGATCTGCTTTTCGACTGGCGTGGAGGCGCAGGCACAAGCCATTCTCGCGTTGGCACCGCGCAAGATTATGCATCGCTTGATCGTGGATCAGGAAAGCGAAGCGGTACTGTATGCCGGCTTGCAGCTAGTCGAGGCACGCTTGACGAGCGCGTCAAACACGTTGCAAGAATTGCAATCGCTTGCTGTCGACTCAGAGGGTCAGATCGCGATCGGGCCTCTGCTTGCCGAGCTCCGGGATCGCTCGTTATGTTTGCACGGGCAAGTTCAACATGCCATCGCGTCAGACCAACGATTGCGCCAGCTTGTCCTGACCGAACGCGCCGCCATAATCATGGTCGCGGGTTGCTGGCTTGACGGAATAAGTCAGCCCGCTACCCAGCCTGATCGGACAGTGAACATCTTGTTCGGACAACATTTTCGTTACATGGGGGAGGCCAGGATCGAGGCCTCGTCACGGGAACTGCGTCGCCGAGCGCTGAATGCGGCTGGTGTCGAGCTACCGGCGATTACAGACGAGAGTTTTGGTGCCAAGGCCAATATCTGCGACAGCACCGCGCTGTTCGTCGCCTTTTATCTTGGACTATCTCGCTTCGCCGCGAATTTTCTCCCGGAGGTGCTGGGCGTCCACGTGGCTTACAATGGATTGGGCCTTGATAGCGCGCTGCTCAGCGAGACAGCTTGTATCACAGTGCAAGACCTTACGGTAGCGGTCGAGGCGTTCACCGAAGGACTCGTCCATGACGGAAACCGGCTCGCCCAGGTCGAACGATTTCTGCGCGCAGTCGCGATTACCGTCGACATGGAGCAGCGTCACGCTGGCATTCTGATTGAGACAGCTAAACGTGCGGCGGACCAAAGCCTTGATGCACGCGTTGCCGAACTGATTGCACAGCATGCGAAGATGGCCGGCAAGCACCACGATGCAGTCCAGATCGCGCGTCGGCCAATGGCCGACTACTTTGCCGGCGACGCGCCGGACTTGCAAAGCTTCATGCAAGAATTTCGTAAGTCGCCGCGCGTTAGGATTGAGCGTAACGGTTCGTGTAGATTTCTGAATGCATTAAAGTTCGGCGGTCCGATGTTTGGTATTTTTACCGAGAGCGAAGCACGCTTACTCACCGATTGGGTGGAGACATTGCCGGAAACCCGCGGCCAACCGCTCGATCTCACATCCTGCCGTCCGCATGACCAACTGGCTGCCAGCGACCTTGAACACCTGCGTGCTACCCGCCCAGACCGTGCCCGGATCGACGATCATCCTGCCGGGGACGAGCGAGAGTTGTTCTACCGTCTTGTCAATATCGAGAATTTCCCCAATACCCTGGCCGAGGCTCGCGCCCGTCTTGAACAGGGGCTTCTGGAGGCGCGTCAGTTGTTTGTTAGCGACGCCGAGGGGCGCTATACCGATGGTCGCTTTTTCGCCTACTCCGCGGAGGCTCTTCTGGCCCGCGTCGAGAGCGTGTATGAGAAGAAACTGATAGGGCCCTACCAGAGGCTCGAGGACATCCCCGCCCGCGATGATGTGGTTTTCGAACAAAAGACGTTTGCGCTCGGCAATCTCATTGATGGCAGTTGGTCCTGGCGAATTGGTAATCTTGGGCGCTACGAGCATTGCGCCGACGCACGCCTGTTCGCTATTCATGCAGACGAGATGGGATTGGGCGATTACCGTAAGAACCATATCACCCTCATCCACGACGTGCTCGATAGCATGGGGGTGTGCTTGCCCCACATTGCCGATCCGGCCTTCCGGGATCAGTTCGAACTACCCGATACGGTATATCCATTCGCCATCAATCAGCTTGCGCTCGCGCTGTTCGCGGACAGCTACTATCCAGAAATCGTCGGCTACAACCTTGGAATTGAGATGTTTGGCCTAGGGGAAATGCGCTTGCACGAAATTCAGAAGTTGCGGCACCATGGCTTTAGTACTATATATGAGGAGGTTCACCTGTCGATAGACAATATCTCGTCTGGTCATGCGCGCCAATCGATCGAGATTGTGTCAAGCTATCTGGAATACATTCGCAGAACCTGCGGTGAGGCGCTGATGCACCGGCAATGGGAGCGCATTTGGAATGGTTACTGCGTTTTCGCCCACTTCATCGAGTCCGGCCCGATCGTTGTTATGCAGGTGGGCACCACTTCCTCAAGTGTTCCTCCATCCATACCGGACGCGCTTGGCAGTTGCCCGATAGTGGTGGCCGCCGAAATGCTAATCTGATGTCGGTGAAGGCGAGAGTGCAAAAAAATACTCCAGAGTTCAGAGTTGACGCATCGATCCAGTGGCGAGGGGTGGCTAAACATGGTGTATTTTACGCGCGCGACCATGAATGGCAATTCGATGGCGGTGCCAACGTGGCCGTCTCGGCCAGTCCCGATGTAGTGCCGGAGCCCGGCGCTAATCCCGCACTGATCGATCCGGAGGAGGCCTTGGTCGCCGCGCTGGCCAGCTGCCACATGATGTTCTTTCTCGCGCTGGCCGCTGCACGAGGCTTCGTGGTAACTGCTTATCATGATCAGGCCCGGGGGTTTCTTGAGGCCGATGCGGCGGGCCGTATGTCAATCACGCGGATCACCTTGTCGCCCGAGACCTGCTACCGCAATGCCAGCCCTGATTCGGCCGAAGAAGCACGCTTGCACGAGCAGGCGCATGCGCTCTGTTTCATCTCCAATTCGCTGCGCGCCGAGGTGTGCATCGTGCCACGCCCCATGGTCAGGGAAGGCGCAGATACGGCGCTTTTTCTGTGAGTTATCCCCGTGATCCTGCAGGGCGAATTGCGCAAGTATGTGCAATTCGCCCTGAAGATGAACAGCCTGCCGACCATTAGCAGGTCGTCGCGTGTGCACTGCCTGCCAGTTCGACCGTTGCCAGAACGGGTAGGCGCGCGTTGGCCGATATCGTGTATGAGGGCTCGTTCGTGATGTGCACTTGTGGTTTCAGGCCGCGGGCGCGCATCGCTGCCACCACTCCCGTTGCCATGGCCCGAGCAAACTCTTCGCCAGGGCAGCGATGTCGTCCGAACGAAAAGGAAAAGCTCGATAAATTCTGCCGGTCAATGTCGAACCGGTCTGCATCAGCATATGAGCTCGCATCGCGGTTGGCCGAGGCAAGCAGGATAAGCACGGTTTGACCCTTGCGCAACTGTGTGCCATCTCCAAGCACCACATCTTCAGCCATGAAGCGACGCGTGTTTTGAATTGGTGAGTCATGGCGCAGTGTTTCGCGCAAGACTAGGTCTAGCAGCGCGATATCGTCCTCGCGATCATCCCACCGGCCTCTATGGCGTGATAGAGCGACCAAGGTCTGGCCAGTCAGAGCCGCTGTGGCGTCGAAGGTTTGCGACATCATCCCGATCAAGTTGGCCGCGAGCAGTTCATCGTCGATCTCGCCGCTACGCCGCATTTGCATTTCGATCTGACGCGCCAGCCCAAGCGTGGAATCGGCCAATAGCGCCGCTGTGTCGACCAGTAATACTTTGGCAGCAGTGACCGAGGCCGCAATCGCATCTAGACCGGACAAGGGATTGATGCAACCAGTAAATAACGCTACCTGTTCACGTATCCTTGTACATTGATCTGGGTTAAAACCAAGTTGCTGCGCCATAACCTCGGTCGGGATCGAGAAGGCTAGAGCCATCGGGTCGCAGCGCCCTTCCGCCGCGTCGATTGCCTTGATGCTACAACGGTATGCTTGTTCTCGAAACAGCGCTGGCGTAGTGGTGGCGAGCGCTTCCATCATTGCCCGTTTCATATTGTCGCGCGACGAGCCCTCGGTCATCCGGATAAGACGGCCAAAAACGTCGCCGGCGGTGCTACCTGCGATCGTCTTTGGCACTGGTTCGGTCAGCGGTCGCACTGCGGCCGCGGGTTCAGCCAGGATCGCGCGGGCAGCGCGACTGTCAGTCGCTACCACTAGGCCACTTTCATCATGAAAAAAACTTGCACGCGCTCGTAGCTCGGCATAAAACGGATAGGGATTTGCCGCGTAGGCGGCTTCGGTGATTTTCATATTGGTCCTTAAATGAAGGTGGTCTCGTATTTTGGTCGCAGTGCTGTCAGAATCTGGTCGAGGATCCAGGCTTGGTGGGTGGTGTCTTCCAGATAGAAATGATCGCCAGTAAGCATGTGAATTTCCGGCTCGATCAACGCCTCTGGGCGCCAGTCTAGCAGGTGCTCGCGCGTGATATGGCCGTCGCGGTCACCGCAAAGCAGCATCATCGACACTGCAAGGGGCGGTCCAGGGCGGTAGCGGTAACGCGCTAACAAGTCGAAGTCACGGCGCATTGCGCCTCTGATCATATCGCAAAATTCTGTGTTTTCCAGCACATCCGGGCTCAGCCCTCCCAGCGTCCCTACAAATTGAACGAAATCGCCTTCTGGGAGGGTAAGGGCGTGGCGCACGAAGGGAGACGGCAGGTGTATCGGAGCCTTGCATGCCGATATGCACAACTTCCTGGGAAGGGGCAGCCCGCGTGATTGCAACACCCGCGTCAGTTCAAAGCCTAGCAAGCCACCCAGAGAATGTCCAAACAGAACATAGGGCAAATTGGGCAGCTCGCTCATAGCGTCGGCCAGTCGAGTTGCCACTTTAGCGGGGTCGTCATTCGCGCCCACATTGACTTCCCGAGATGGATATTGCGCTACGACCAAGTCGATATCTGGTGGTAAGTTGCGTCGCCATGGTGCAAAGTAACGCGGCGAGCCGCCCGCATGCGGCAGGCAGATCAGCCGTGCGGTAGGTGCAGCGTCGCTAAAGGATGTAAATGAAGTTTGCATGTTATCTCTTTTCTTGAACATTATCCGATCTGTCCCGCGCTGACCGCACGGCCAATGACGAGTTGTTGCACTTCCGATGTGCCTTCGTAAATACGTAGTGCACGAATCTGGCGATATAGTTTTTCAGGTATCGAACCTGCCACGCAACCGGACGCGCCGTGCAGTTGCAAGGCACGGTCGACGATACTCTGGGCAGCCTCGGTCGCATGGTATTTCGCCATTGCTGAGCGTGCGGCGGAGCAGGCACGGCCGGTGTCGGTTTCCCAAGCCGCCTGCAGCACCAGTAATTGAGCAGCATTGAGCTCAGTGGCCATGTCGGCTAGTGCCGCCAGAGTCATCTGAGTCGAGGCCAGAGGCTGACCATCAACCTTGCGTTCGCGCACATAGCACAGAGCCGCTTGCAGAGCACGGCGTGCGAATCCGATAGCCGCAGCACCTACGGTCAGGCGGAATCTATCAAGTGTATCGAGCGCGTAGACCAGTCCTAGCCCGGGCTCGCCAAGCAGGGCATCGACAGGCACTGCGCAATCGGCCATTACGATAGAGCCGAAGGCCCGCGGAGCAGATAGTGTTAGTCCACCGCTCTGGGTCAGGCCGACTGCATCGCCCGGCACCAAGAACAGGCTAAGCCCAAAAGCACCGGGTCCGCCTGTGCGTGCCAACACGCAAATCTGGTCGGCAATACCCGCATTTCCGATCCAGGTCTTGGTGCCGCTGATTCGGTAGCAGTCGTCGTCGGGGACCGCTACGGTGGTAATTGCCCCCAGGTCAGAACCTGCTCCAGGCTCGGATAGCGCGAAGGCGCCTATTGCATCGCCGTACCGTAGGTCCTTAAGTTCGACCGTAAAGCGTCCGGCGGTGCTGGCCGCGGTCAGTGGATATGCCGCCAGCGCCTGTATCGCGAAGCTGAAATCGCACAGATCTTCCAGATGGGCGAAGGCCAGTCGGCACAGGCAGATCGCACGGAAATCGGGCGCGTAACGGTCACCCTGAAAACCCGTGGCGATCTCAAGCCAGCCGCCGGCACTTAGCAGCGCGACGATGCGACGTGCCGCTTCGTCAGGTGGCGCGCTGGCGGCGGCAGTTACCGCTTCGCCATTGGTACGGATCCACTCTTCAAGACGTGTCGCCAAGGTGCGATGGTGTTCCTCCCATAATGGCAGGGCCATCCAGTCCAGATCGAAGATCGGCGTGACGTAATGTGGTTTATTCGGGATATTCTGAGTCATATACTTCGCACTGTCTGTAGCGGTTCATATTGTTCGGTGGCAGATTGGTTAGGATCGCCGCGGCGTAAGGCTAGCTTGCCACTGTGCGGTAGCATCACAACCGCGGCCACGGTGCGCTCTCGTCGCATATCGGTAGGACCCTGGACGTTTAAAGGTCTTTCAGACATTATCTCGAATAACGTTTCCTCATCGGCAGCCGGGTTTAGCGTGGAAGCGCGCTCGCGCATGGCGTTGAGCCGGCGTAGAGAGGAATTGCGAGCGAAGACGTTGAGTTCATCGCGGTTAGCGAATTCGGTATCGAGAAAGTGGTTGGCATGCGCCACGCTTGAGCCTTCGATAATTCGGGTCTCGTCACCAAGACGCTCAACGGCTACGGCGCGGCTGTCATCGCATAACATGAAGTTACGCGACGAAGCTAGCGGCAAGTCGCGCAAGATTGTAATCGCCTCACCGACATTATGTGCATGATCGATCAGGTGGCGAATCGCAAGATACGGCGGCAGACCCGGACGCCAGTCGCCACCCAGCACTAAGTTCAATCCGACTGCAAGCCCAGCGTCGTTCACGCCAAGATAGCCAAGCAGTCCGGTGAAGCTGAGTACTCGGGCGCCACCACCGGCGATGTCGGGACCGCTCAACTGCAAGACTTGGATCTGATCCTGCATCTCGCACGTCAAGTCGATGGTTTGTGCCAGCACCGGCGCAAATGGCGCCGAACGTGCTAGGCTCGTACAGTCACCACTCAAGATGCGGCTATACCCCATCAATTCGCGCCGACATTGGAGTAGCACGGCTTCGTCGCGACTGATCCCAGCGCCCTCTGCCAATCCTTCGATTTCTTGCCAGAGCAACGGTGTGGAGGCGGCAATCCGTTCGGCATAGACCGATAGCAGCGGCTTTAATGTTGCGCTGTCATGTGGCACCGATGCCACATGGTTGAGCCGAGCGATGCCATCGGCTAAGAAGGTCTGGATCGACGCGCGCAAAGCGGTGCCGTGTGCGATCCCTCGTTCGCGTGGGCTACCCGTCAGCAAAATGGAAAGATTAGGCTGGTTCACGGAGTGTCTCGTTTAATCGCGCCGAAACGCTTGGCCACTCAGATCTCAAGACCGAGTAGTAGATAGCGTCGCGGCGGCGGCCGCCCGGCATATAATTGAAACTGCGCAGCACGCCCTCTTCGGTTGCGCCGATCTTCCTAAGAGCTTGTCGGGCACGCAGGTTCAATACGTCGGTTTTGAATTCGACCCGCTCCGCGCCCATGTGCTCGAATGCTTGTTCGAGCAACGCATGCTTGGCCCAGCCATTTAGCCCGCTACCATGAAATTGCGGCGCCAGCCAAGACCAGCCGATTTCGAGCCTGCGGTCAGCTGGTGCCATATTGCCATAACACATGCTGCCGGCAATGTGGCCGCTGCGCTTGTCGATGACGACATAGACCGCCCGTCGGCCAGCCGCAATATCGTCGAGCGCCGTGCGTATCAACGTGTCGAGGTCGACGGGGGTATCAACGCGGGTCACAAAATGATCCCAAATGCCTGGCTTGAACACAAGCTCTTCAAGTGCTGCTCTGTCTTCCTGACGCATCAGGCGCAGCTGGCATCCCGAATTGTTTAGTTCTGCTGCAAAAGGTGTTTGCCAGTTCATCTCAGGCCACCATTTCTGGCAGGTGCGTCTGGAACCGTGCTGCAATGGCGCGCACACTGATCATTGCCGCCAGATCATCCTCGTCAAAGGCTGTCATGGAGACGCCAAGCGTGCGGCATAGCGTGGTGATCAGCAATACCATCTGCATGGATGTTACTCCCAGCTCTTGTGCTAGTTGAGCGTCTGCGTCGATCTGGTCCGGCGCACCGGCGTTAGGGACGAGACGTGCGAGTACGATGGTGATGGTGGAATATAAGTTAGTCATGATTTTCTCCTGTTAATTGAGGCTGTTGAGCAAGTCCTGGTGGGCGGCGATAATTGCCGCACGCCGTGGCTTGCCCTGTGAAGTGATCAAGCCGTTTGCTTCGGTAAGCGGTAAGCAGGCGGCAATGGCATGTTGAATGTGATGTGACGGTATGGTGGCCGGGAGTTTGCGAACTGCTTCAAGCACGATGTGTGGCGCATATCCGGGTGCGATGTCGACAATCGCGCGCAGATGCGGTTTACCGCTGCCGCACAGAATGACCTGGGCTACGCCGGGCAACGCGCGCAGCGCTTCTTCAATCGGACGCACCGCCACGTTCTTGGCGTTTTCCAATACAACTACGTCGTCGGCGCGCCCTTGGATCCAAAGAAAGCCGTCGGCATCGAGGTGGCCTAAGTCGCCGGTTACCACGGTATCGTCGCCTTCGAAGACTTTTTCGGACGCGCCTTCGGGGGCTGCGTCGTATCGGCAGTTGACAGGAAAGCGGCTGCGTACTCGGATGATGCCGTCCGCGCCGATCAGGATTTGCTTGCCGCGCACGGCGCGCCCCGCGCTGCCGCGTCGATGCGCAGTGGGATGATTCTTTGTAGCAATGCAAGTTTCATTCAGTCCGTATCCCTCATATATAGGCAGGCCGCAATCATCTTCCATGAAGCGTAGTAGCTCGCTTCGAATGGGCGCCGAGCCCGTCCACATATAGCGGATACGTCCGCCAGTCACAGTGCGCGCCGCTGCTCGGGTACCTCCCTCGACCTCGATCATCTGGCGCAGCGTTTCGTAGAACGCGGGAACCCCCATCAACACTGTCGGTGACGATTCGCGTAGCGCGTGTAGGGCGAGTTGCGGTGTGCTGATCACGAGGTCGCAGCCAAACAGGAGGGCCGAATACACCCAGTAGCGCTGTTGCAGCAACGATAGCGTGAGAAACACGAATAATTTGTCTTCACGACCATGTGCAAAGATATCTTGGGTGGCGGCGATGCTCATTCCGGCCGAACCGTAGCTGGCCGCCAGTGCCTTTGCCGCACCAGTTGATCCGGACGTGAACTTGATCGCCAGCGTGTCCGATGGACCGCGGACAGGGCGCGTCGGGGTGTTGGCGTTATCGGCGGCGGCCATTTTCCGAACTGCGTGCAGCGGTTCTGTTCCCGCGGCGCCGTTGTCAGCAAACAGACGAGTCAAGCCGTAACGCTGCGCCAATGCCGCGTCAGGGGTGAAATCACCAGTATTGAAACCGGCGCTCACCGCTCCCAGTCGTAAGGCGGCAAGATCAAGTAATACCCACTCGAGCCCATTTGCAGCGCATACCCCGATCCGGTCGCCAGCGCTTACGCCTGACTCAGAAAGTGCTGCTGCAAGGCGTTCGACCTGCTCAATTAAGTTGGCATGGCTGATGTATTCGACACCACCGGATCGGTAGAACGTGAAGAAGCGATCGCTCACCGGTGCTATGTCAAAGAGTGCGTCAAGCAACGTTTCAGGGTGGTGTTCGAGTAACGCGGACAGATCGCCATGCTGGGGCTGAATGAATTGAGTAGTCTGTGTCATATTGGAAAATTTTCTAATAGTCGATTAAGCGGTTGGTATTGCATGTTTGCTCAGATATGAAGCCTGGGTGGCAACAGTGTTGAGTCGGTCCAGTTCGCGCAAGGGCAGCCGCACACCGAAGTGACGATTAATTTCGGTCGCGATGCGTACTGCCGACAAGGACGATCCGCCTAGTCGCTCGTAGCGTAGGTGGGCGTTAGTGACCGGTATTTTCAACACATTCTCCCAAATCGCAGCGATTGCCGTTTCTACATTACCGCTGGGCACACGGCGCTCTTCTTCAGTGCTTGGTACTGCGTCGATGCGCATTGCTGCCAGCGCCTTGCGATCGACCTTGGCGTTGTCAGTCAGTGGCAAGCGGTCTAGGGCGCTGAAGATCTGGGGCACCATATAGGCTGGCAGGCTTTGCTCAAGCATTTCACGTAGCGCGTCCATGTCGACGCTATGTCCTGTTTTGGCGACAATAAATGCCGTGAGTATCTGGCCAGCTGCCGTATCGATCACACATGCGACCGCAGTATCGACATCTGGATGCTTGCTCAGCAAAAAATCGATTTCGCTCAGTTCAATCCTGTTCCCGTTGATTTTGACTTGGAAGTCGGAGCGTCCAAGGATCTCGATACACCCATCGGGCCTTACACGGCCAAGATCTCCGGTCGCATAGAGATGCTCTTCCAGGCCTAGATGTTCGAAGAAAGCCTTTGCACTACGCTCAGAATCGCGCCAGTAACCACGGGCAACTCCGGCGCCGGCAGCGTGCAACTGGCCGACCACCCAGTCAGGGCATACTCGGCCTCGTTGGTCGAGCACGTAGTAACGGTTGTTTGTGATTGGAAAACCATAGGGCACGAGCAGTGCATCAGCCGGCTGCGCTGTCACATCGATGAGGATATTCCATACTGTCGTCTCGGTCGGTCCTCCAGCTGCAATGACCTGTAGTTCCGGTTTGGCACGAACCAGCGCAGCTGGCAGCGGTGCTGGAATTTTGTCACCCGACATTAGGATCAGTCTCAGTGCTGGTGGCAAGCCTGCATTACTTTCGAGCAGCATCTGTACGATCGCTGGTACTGAGTTCCAGACCGTGACCTTGTGCACGGCGGCGCGGTGTGACCAGCTTTCGGGCGCTCGGATTTCGTCCGGGGCGGGCAGGACCAGTGCGGCACCGGCGTCGAGTGTACAGAAGATGTCGAATACGCTGAGGTCGAAATGGAAGGCCGAGATGCCGAAGGTCCGATCCTGTGGCGTGATTTCGAAACGGGCATTGATGTGAGTGACTAAGTTCACCGCGCTCAAGTGTTCGATCATGACACCCTTCGGGGTTCCGGTTGAACCTGACGTGAACAGGATGTAAGCGAGGCTGTTTTGCTCCTGCTCGGGCCGGTTGCTCGGCAAATAAGGGGTGTGGTCGGCGGCCATCCCAGCCATCACTTCGAGCACTGGTACAGACAGGGCGCTGGTGCTGCCTGTCTGCACCAGTGCTGCGGCGGGGGTAGCTAACGCCATAATTTGGGTGATGCGTTCGAGGGGGAACGCTGCATCGATTGGCAGATAGCAGCCACCAGCCATGAGTGTGCCAAGCGCGGCCGCGATCTGTTCCCAGCCTTTGTGCATGATGATCGCGACTGGCTGGTCGTGCCCTAGCCCCTGTGCTCGCAGCCAATCGGCGATCGCCGACGCTGAGGCGAGCAACGCTCCGTAGCTAATCTCGGCGTCCGGCGCTACAATAGCCAGCGCTCCCGGGGTCTGTTGGGCGCGCTCGAGGAAGCCGTCGTGCAGCAAACGCTTCGGTATTGCCGCGGCGGTGGCGTTGACGGCGGCGCGCATCGTACAGGTCTCGGTAGGAAGTAGATCCGCTTCGTTCTGATCCCAGCCTTGTGGTATGACCAGGGCGGCAAGCAAACGTATCAGCGCAGCCCCGATCTGCGCAACCATTGCATCGGGGAACAGTCCGGCTACAGCGTCGAACTCGATGATCAAGTCGTCTTGGGTCTCGAAGGCGAATGCGTTCAGCCATACTTGAGGAGTTTGCGAAACGGCATAGATGCGCGTGCCGAAGGCGTCGAATGCACGGCTGAGGCCATCGGCCCCCGGTGCTCCGAACGCGCAGTTCAGTGTAACTGGCAAGCGCAGCGTTGGCTGATTCGGTCGGGCGTAACGCTGCAAGACCTCGATTCCCGATAGATGTCGATGTTCGATGCCGGCGCGCAAGGCAGTTGCGAAGGCTTTTGCTCGGCTTACAAACGACTGGTGGCCATGATGCCGGAACGGCACCGGGCAGGGTTGGGTGAAGTTTCCGATCACTTCGAACACATCGGTCGTAACTGGCACACGGTTGGCGATAGTCATATTGAGCGAGAAGTCTTCGCCTCCGGACCAGCGTGATAGCACTTCGCAGAACGCGGCGCCTAGTGCGGCGGCCGCACTGAGTCCCTGTGCCCGCACTGTGCGCTGAAATGCTTCCCATTGTAGACGCGGCAAACTAACCGATTGACGAACGCTACGCGGTGTTCCCAGGCTGGCTGGATCTGCTAATCTAGGTAGTTGCGGCGCGGCGGGCAGCTCTGGCGCCGCATCTCTCCAGTACTGGCGGGCGGCCTTGGCCTGGGCACTGTCGCGAGCAGAGTTGAGCAGCTGCATCTGCTCTGCGAAACTAGTCGATAATGGTGACAGGCAAACTTCCGAATTGTTGTAGACCTGTCCCATATTTTGAAACAGGATTAACATGCTGAGACCATCAATAACGAGCCCGTCATGGCTGACATGCAGGCGCATCCGATTTGTATCGAGTTGCGACAGGCGTATATCGACCAACAGACCGCGCTCTGCGTCCATCACTTGGTGGGACATTTCTTGCCGCATCTTCGACAGCTCTGCTTCCTGCTCTGCTGCTGTCATCGACCTCAGATCCACGCGCGGGATCGTTACGCTAATCGCATGTGGCGGCAGCACCCGTGCACCGTCGATCCGTATCACCATCCGCAGCCCATCGTGGCGTGCTACGACCAGGGCTAGGGCTGTCTGCAGCCTCTCGTACTCCCAGTACCCTTCAAATTCGTGATAGACATGAGACGATACACCACCGAGTTCGAGCGCGTTTTCGCGTCCCATCAAATAGGCAAGTTGCATGTCCGTCAGCGGGACAGGCGTTGCGGCGTCAAGCAGATGTAACCAGTTGAGGATGTTTGCCTTTTCGTCTTTGATCTGTCCGATCAGCGCTGGCGTGAGCAGATCTTGACGGCCGTTGATCTTCAGGTTCTCTCCTGCCAGTTCAATGGCTATGCCGAGGCGGCGCAGTTGGCTCAGGATCAGGGGTGCGGTCATGCTAGATCCCGGCTTTGTGCCTGTTGAGCTAGGCTGGCAAGGCTGCTTGACCCCATTAGCTCGTCTAGCGTTAGCGTCAATTGGTGATCGCGTATTAATCGGTATTGCAGTGTGACTGCGGCCAGCGAGGTCAGTCCGAGCGCCGAGGGGGAAACGTCGGATTTGGGTAAAGTGGGCAGGCGTAGGAGTTCAAGTAATTGTGTACTCAGCCAGGCTGCGATGGAGGTATCGATGGTGATCGTTGTCATAGCGTTATTTGTTTGCAGATGCAGGGTGCGATTCGGTAGTTTGGGCGATAAAATGGTGGAAGTTATCGAGCTTAATGGTGCTGTGCGCTGTGATCAGCGTCGGATGCTGCGGCCAGGTTGGTGTATCGGAGAGTCCGAGCGCATTAGCTAAGGCAGCCGCGAAACGTGGCATGACCGGGGCTGCCACTCGCGCTAATAGGCCGGCTGCTGCTAACTGCAGAGCGACCGCACTGCGCCAACGATCGGCTTGGCCTTGCACACCACGCAGATGTGCCTGCTTTTGGCCAAACACCCTCGCTACGTCCACGAAATCGATTAGCAACTTTGCCGTCAGGTTGAGCGAAAAACCTTGTGCGCCCAAGGCCTTGCGCAATGCGCCGAGCATGCCGTCGAGTTGAGCCCAGAACGCCCTGTGTTCGGCACTCCAGTCGCCCGCTTCCGGCGCTACGCCACCGAAATCTTGTGTGACTAGTTGACCAAGGCCGGACAGCCAACTTTGCCAGCGCCCTGCCAGTATCTCGTCTTTAAATCGCTCGAACGCGGGTAGCGAGAAATTGGTGCGCTCGGCTTCGGAGCGAGTCAGCGATAGGTATAGCCTTACCGCGTCTACTGTATCGGCGCTGAGGATTTCTTTACCCCAGATTGCGTGGCGGCGGCTGGTCGAAAATTTCAACCCATCGAGCAGATAGAATTCGTTGACGTGATAATCAATATCCGGACGCCATTCCGGATATGCGGCGGCATACAGTGCGGGATACAGGATGGCGTGGTAGAAGCTATTGTCGTAGCCAAAGAAATGCACGATTTTCCATTCATTCTCGGGCGCACTTTGGCTCCATTGACGAGCGGGCGACGAGCAAGCTTGATCAGATTGCGCTTCAAGACGATTGCCCAGCGCTTCGATCCCATACAGGAAACCGTAGGCCATTTCGGGCCAGACCCAAATCACCTGGTCCTGCCCATTCGCATCAGTTGGCGGACGGATACCCCAGTTGGCTGGATGCGAAATTGGAATCTGCGTTGGACCGTCGGCCAGCACCTTGGCCGTTAACTGCGCCACTCGCGGTGGAATCCGGCTGCGAGATTGATGGGTAAGAATTGCCTCAGCGCTGGCTTTCAGATCGATTGCGTAGCGGGGAACCTGGGAAATTTGGGGCTGTGCCGTACCGATCCTGGCCTTCGGCGTGCCAAGGTCGACGCATATGTTCGGCGCACCGCATTCTTCGCAGATGTTGCCGCCACAGCTATTCCCGCAGCTTGGGCATTGACCTCCAACATCGACTTCGTAGAGATAGGTAGCCGTTTCAGGATCAACCAGTGCCGGCATTGCTCTCCAGTCGACCTGAGGCGCCTTGATTAGGCGGGTAAAGAAATCCTGCGCGCCTTCACAGTAGGTAGGAGCGTCTTGCGTGACAGTAAATTGGTGCACGTCAATATCCATCATACGCAGTGTTTCTTGAATCTCGGCCGCGTAATGTGCCGCTACGGCGGACGGACTCTGGTCCTCGGTCCGCGCACGTCCGATCACGTAGCTCTGGAAATCGTCGCTGCCGGTCAAGTGATATGCCTTTGCGCCATGAGCACGCTGAAAGCGCGTATAGACATCAGCACCCAGGTAAGGTCCAGACAGGTGGCCAATATGCAGGTCACCGTTGGGGGTAGGCGGTGTGGAGAAAACGAAAACAGGCCGATCTCGGATAACGTCTAGATCGGGATTAGTGGCCGCAGCGCTTGCGGAGACAGGATCGCGCCAGTAAAGATCTAGCAAGGTCAGATCGGTGTCGCCGGTGTTGTGGATCACATGCTCCTGGAATGGTTCGAAGACCACAATGTCGCCGTGGCAAACTGGCACTCGTACGCCGTTGCCCTCCACTTCACCTTGGCCACTTAGGATCACAAAGCATTCGCTTTCGTCATGGCGATGCACGGTGCTCCGTCCTCGCATCGCAACGATGCCCCATGAACTGTCCGTGACGCCGCCTAGGCGCGCAGCATCGGCCATCGCAATGCCGAAACGTGGGTGGTATTTTGCTGTTGAATATGGAATGTGTTTCATGAAATTATTTAATTAGTTGATTGGAGTGAGACTGTGTAAGACGCGCTCGGCTAGTGCGGGAGCGAGTCGGTAACCTGAACCGTTCGCGGCCCCAGCAAAGATGATGCGGCCGCTGTCACCCACCTCGCTGACGAGCGGGGTGCGACTGGTGTTATAGGCGTCGCAAAACACCCTTCCGGCGTTCAATCGATCGGCCCATTGGGGCACGTAACGCCTTAGGATGGCCTGCGCTGCAGCGCGATCCCTTGCTCCAAGCGACATGGTCGCGGGAGAGATGTCCCACTCATCGCAGGTGTACGAATAGATCCAGCGGTTTTCGGAGGGAACGGGTAGCAAGAACGCATCTTCGGACAAAAACAGTTCGGCGGCGTCGTCCGAACCGGCCGGCGCGTCAATGTGGAATGCGACGATCTTCTTGATGCGGATGTTTAGCCCCGCGGTAAATGCCATGAACGGTGACTCGCACGCCCATGGTCCTGGTGCTAGGATGACGCGATCAAAGTCCTGTGCAGTCCCGTCGCCCAAGCGCACGCGAACCGTGGTGCCGGTCTCTTCAATGCCCTCGACCACGCAGCCTTCACGCAAAATGAGGCGTCCTGAAACGCGCCTGACCAGTTGCGTTAGCCTTGCTGTAACCTGGCAATGATGGGCATTGCTGGCCTTCCAGGAGCGGAGATTCTTGCCCTGGACCAGCGGTCCAGGGCCAGAGAGCCCTTGCAGTCTCGTGCTATCCAGAAATACATCGAGAGCGCTGATATCGGTACCTGCTGCCAGATGTACTCGCATTTCCAGGCGGCGAATCGGACCGCTAGGGTCGCGCTCGATCTCCGCCTCATAGAATTGCTGTGATAGCGCGGCCATGTCACGGGCTTGCGCTGAGCGGCCCAGCGGAAAGTGTAGGCCGGCTGAGCGGGCCGATGCACCTTGGCCTACGAGGTCGCGGTCGAACAACGTGATTGATCCGGCGTTGGCCTGCACAAGTTGTTCTGCAATGGTAAACCCGATTATGCCGCCACCTATAATAGCGATGAAATGTGACATTGAGGTGCTCTCCTAGTCAGGCCGATTTCAAAAACGCGTCAGAACGGTCGTCGCCGCGCCAGTTGACAAACGAGGGCACATTGCAGACCTGTTGTTTACGTCCGAGGATCGCATCGGCGATCTGACGGCTGCGCCAAGCCATCAGACTCAAATTCGGATCGGCCAGGCCTTTCTGGTTGCGCGTCGCGTTTTGTATGAACAGGCCCTGGCCGCGCGGGGCATCCCATTGCGCCGCATAATCGGCGCCGACGCGGATTTCATCGCCTTCCCAGTCCAATCGTCGGGTTAGACGATCAGATAGCGGTGCGTGCGCGTTGCGATAGCCGGTCGCGAAGATGACGGTGTCGGCATGCACCAGTTCCTTGCTACCGTCGCCCTTATGTTGTGTTAGTAGCGCCGATTGCTTGTCAACTGCGCTGCGTGAGATCACACGCCGGTTTGGTAACATCGAGATCACATCTCGTTCACCGTCAATGAAACGGCGTGTATACATCTTCTGGTAGATCGTGCGCAGGGTGTCGGCCGAGATGCCATCTGAGGCAAGAATATTGCCGCGCACGTGGCTTTCTCGCTCGGTGCGGGGTAGGGATGAAAAATACTCGACGTGGCAAGGCAGGAACATATCGGTAAGCGTCCGACGCAACCATCTAGCAATGATGAAATGAACGCGCCACACTCCTTCGTTTCAAAGTTAAGGAGAAGGCATGAGCCACGACCCAA
>NZ_JBEONP010000054.1:0-29528 GCF_040544435.1 Undibacterium sp. GrIS 1.2 | reverse complement strand
TCATCAAATAAAGATTTATTCATTTTATTCAATTAACGGTCATATTTAAAATTAAAAGTAAATAAAAACAACATCTTGGCTACAAGTCCAAAGAAACTCGGCTGCACACCTTCGAAAATTAAGTGAAATAACCATTGCGGCATTGCAATTCCATAATAGTATGCTAATTCCGTGACCGTTAATTGAATTATAAAATGTATTGGATTCCAGGACATGGTCAGTACCCGTCAGTTGTTATAAAAAATCGAGAGCATTGTTCTTTTTTTTAAACCCAATAATTTATTGGAACTTACGACATCCGAAGCTATCTTTACATTTAGTACGATTGACGTACCTACATTCAATAACAACCAAGGCATAAATCCTGCCAACACCGCTGGTGTTCCCCGACCAAGATCATCGATAAGCCAAATGGTCGGACTCTTTGCGTTGAAGAGATGATAAATCTGACCTAGGGGAAGAAATTTTGCATGAGTACCATCGGCAGATGGAAATCCTAAACCTTTAGCATCAGTGAGATCAGAAACTGCAGGGATACTGATAATCACATTGTGATTAAGAGCGCTACCAACAAGCTTCACAACAAATGTTTTTCCTATGCCTAGTCCACCAACAACTAAACTAGACCGCTTGTGCAAAACAGCACGACGAAGGGAAATTCTCTCGTCAGAAGGACTCATTTTAGATTCCATGGAAAAAAAGGAATCTAAATCCTTTAGGATTAGATCCCGGGGGTGAATAAAATTTCAGTTGAGACCTGAATTAAGCCTTTGCGGCTAACAAACGATGTCAGTTTCCTGACTTAGATACCGTTTTTTTTATCCTTTGATTCGCAAAATATCTATATGAGATATATTTTTTACGTACTTTTAGTTTTAACCTTTTGGTTTTCGGGCGAAGCTTTATCATAAAGCGTGCTCACCAAATAATATGACCGAGAATTTTCTATGTGATCCAATCGACAAATCAATATTTTTATATCTTCTTGGCCTGCTGAAATAACAAAATTTTCCTGTCGATATCAAATAATAGATCTGTTAAAGGTGAGTAATTCGAATAGCTTATAAAAAAACCACGTTTGCATTAGGTGAGATTTTTAAATAGCATTGTTTTGAAATACGTTACGGTGAGAACTTTGAATAGGAGATGATCAAAACTATTTGTATTTGTAAATTAGTGCTCACTTATTGCCAAAGCTTATTAATACTTGGGATTAGAGTTGAGTGAGCTTTTTTATGGCTATTTAAAACCCTCACCTTTTAAAATCTGTCATATCCAACATAAATTCTTTTTTAAAAGGCTATTTAAAACCCTCACCTTTCCACTTCTATGCTGGCTATTATTTGGTGTAGGCGTTTTTTTTTGTTTAAATATTTAATTATTTAATAACTACATTAACCAACAGCATCATTTAACTATTCAAAACACTCACCTTTGAAACTATTCGACTAAATATTTTTAAGGTATTTTCTACACAGCTATTCAAAAACATCACCATTGACCGTATTCGGGGCTCTTAAGCATTTTCATGGCATTTGCTATTGAAAGTTCTCACTTTTCAAAACACCATCTGAACTTTGTCCACGGCCAAGAGAGTTATTAACAGTAGCTATTCAAAAGGATCACCATTCTTTTCATGGCTATTTAATCCACATCCCTCACCTATTCAAAAGACTCACCCGCTTATTCAATCAACATCCCTTTGTTCTTTAAAAACATCACCGTAGATATTCAAAACCATCACCCAAATTCCTCCTAAGTCAATGTTTATGCGGGTTTAGAGGAATTAGATGTTTATAAACTTATTTAATGTTTACTTTAATAGTTAACAACTAGAAAGTTGTTTCTCTCAACGGGCTTTAACAAGAATCACAACGAGGAAGCAACAAAAACCAGTTGATCACTTGAAATCTTTGACCGCAATACCAAAAGGTGAGAACATAAAAATACTTTCTCACCTTTTGAACATAATGATCAAAAAGAAAACAGATAACTACAGCCTGTCATTATTTAATGGCCAAGCAACGGACATTTTTAAAAAGCCTGTCCAAGCGTCACAAATGATCATTCAAAATGATGTAATGACCGGTCAACAACTACTTGCTTGGAATATTTTAGTCAAAAATGCCAAAGAGCAAAAAGATCAATGGAAGAAAGATACGCAATTGATTCGAAACCCGGATCGGACGTATAGGATCTCGCGGAAAGAATTAATGGATAGAATGGGATACCAGTCTACCAATAGAAAGCCATTTAAACAGGCGTTGATGAAGATGCAGGACATCAAAGCCACATGGGACGTGCTTGGTACTGACAACGAAAATATCTGGGCGTCGTGTGTATTACTGCCTTTCGTGCAATGTGACGACGAGTTTGTTACCTATGCATTTGTAAATCAAATAGAACCAATGCTTTTTGAGTCTGCTATTTACTCAAAACTGGACTTAATTATTCAAAAGAATCTTAAGCTAGACGCTTCAAGAAAATTATATGACTGGCTTAATCGATATAGGACTAATCCTTCTCATCTCAGCAACAAAGATTTATGGAGTTTTTGGAAAAAAGTCATTCAGGGTGACGTAGATGAAAATAGCTACACAAAAGAATATAAGATTTTTAAACGGGATAAATTAAAACCTGCAATTAAAGAAATAAATGAAATCTCTGATTTGATTATTGAGCTTTTCGAAGATAAAGACGGCACCAGGAGCGTTAAATTTTTGCAATTTAAAATTCATGAAAAACCTAAATTTACGAACGAAACTGAAGAAAAATTGGCTGCCAAAGAACCTCGAATTGATCTCGAAAAAGAATTTTCAAGACTGAACATCAGCTCTTATTATAAAAAGAAAATCATAGCTAAGCATCCTGACAGACTAATTGCCGCGAATATTGAATATACAGTAGCTCGCCTTAAAGGTAACCCAGAGTCTATTTTGAACCATGGCGCGTATCTAACGGCTGCGTGTGAGTCAAATTATGCTGGTTATAATTCAGATCTTCATTCAGTTGTTAAAGGCGTTTCTGATCCGATCGATCAAACTAACAAGATCATGGAGGCCATTCATAGAGCCCGTAATCTTCAAGCTGAAAAAATGTTCGTGGAAATGGAAGAGGTTGATCAGACCGATCTCATTGAAAGTTTTAATAAGAATCTTAAAAATGACGAGGAACGAATCCCGGCCGAAAAAAGCAAACGAGGAAATCGTCATCTAATCCCCTTCTACACATGGCTAGCAAGGCAAACGTGGGGAGATCCAACTCCCCAAGAAATTATTGAATACACATTAAAAAACAATACCTAATAAAAAAGCCGCTTAAAAGCGGCTTTTTTATTAGGTCAGACGAAATTGTAATTTGAGAGTTTCTAAGATTTGTTTTCGCTTGTCGTCATTAGGCTCGTTAATCTCCAACAAAATTTTTCCAGAATCAAAGTCTTTGATATGTCCGATTAATTTTAATTCATCTGAATCTAAGATTTTATATTGCCTAGAATTTTCTTTAGTTTTTCGTGGAGGCTTAGGTTTTTCTAAAGCTGCCCTGGCATTTTTAATTTGGTCACGGGTATAGTCATCGGTAACGATTTTTTTTACCATCTCTAGTGTAGCTTCTTCTGTCGCAACACCTGAGTAAAGCTGAAGTTCGTATAAAGACGATAGTGCAAACTTGACGCTTTCTTGTTCCTCAATATAATTAATAACAGATCTTGGAAGATTCAAAACACTTATAATCTTATTGATATTGGAAAGAGAAATTCCAGTTTCCTCGGCTATGGCTGATTCATTCTCGTAAATACCATCATTTAGTAATTTTCTCCAAGCAGAGGCATTATCAAGAACTGTTTGGTCTGATCGTTCTGCATTTTCTTTATATGATAATTTGTATAATTCTCGATCAGAAATCTGTTCATAAATCATCAAATCCATGAATCCAATATTAGCTACTTCAATGCCTTTCCAACGATAATGGCCTGCAGCTAATATAAAACGTCCATTTCTAATGGTTGCAATACCCGGCACCATCTGCCCATCTGCTTTAATTTCCAAAGACATTTTATGGACGCGTTGTGGCTTGTAATTGACTCGTGCGTTATAAGGATTGGGTTCAATCAAGTCATACGACACTCTTAAAAAGTAGGGAATTTTATTCCCACATTCTTTTGCGACTGTAACAATCTCACTTTCACGCGTGAAAGTGGAAGGTGTATTTTGATTAGTCACTACAGAAGGTTTAAGCAGAGGAGTCGTAGACAATGGATTAGGCACCGAATTAGCAATATTTTCTGCCGAAATAAGTCGCTCGGTTAGTTCGCTATTTTCTTTTTCTTTTTTTTGAGCTAAAGCGCTTTTCATTTTGTCGAACTTACTCATAGCGTTAGTGCCCCAATTCAATTAAAATTTCGTCAACAAGTTTTGAAACTTCCTTACCTGCCGCTGATTTAGGTGATGTTATAGAGATACAAGAACCAAAAATTTGTGACTCTGGATAGGCTACTCGATCTGCTAGCTGTGTTTCGAACATCGAAATCGCTGCATTATCTCTAAGCTCTTCCAAACAGACCTGATAGGCTTTGCCGCGTGGAACTCTAGCTGCCAACACTTTGACCTTTAAAGAATGGTTATGCCGCTTAGCAAGTTCTGTTAAATCTATTGCTTTCTTACTTGCCCATATATTGCCCATGTCTGGCAGAACAGGAACGATTGCCAATTGTGAAGCCAGTAGCACATGCCAAGGAACTTCAGAGTCGATAGCTGGAGGGCAGTCAATTAAAATATAATCAAAATTTGGAGAATGTTTCCGAATCTCAGAAAATATTTTAGAGCCAACCGCTGATAGTGAAAAAACTGTTGCTGGGAACGGTGTCTCATCAGGTGATTGGCTGTTCCAAGTCACCGCGGTACCTTGAGGATCCATATCGATTACCGCAACCTTATTACCTCGCACTGCTAATTCACCAGCTATTTGCATAGTTGATTGAGTTTTAGCACAACCACCTTTCTGGTTTACTAAGCAAAATACTTTAGCCATAAATTCTTTTCCTATTGATATACGCAAAAGCAGTTTTGTTTTGAAGCGAGCACTTTCACGCGTGAAAGTGCTCGATAAGAAATTTTATTAATTATATATGAATTCTGATCCCTACATGTTAATTTCAAAAGAATGTGAAAATTATTCTGTGGTATTTTTCTAGGATAGACTGGATTTTATGTAAGTTAAGGTTGTCGCTTGCTATAACGTTATTGATACAACTACCTTTCGAAAATTTAAAACTTTCACGCGTGAAAGCTAGTTGAATCTCTGTATTTAATTCATGAAAGTATTCGCATTCGTTTTACTAGCAGTAAACAATATTTATAAATCTTTCCATTTCCTGAATGCGCGTCTCAATTTCTACCGTAATGTTTATCGTAACCGTTGCGTGCTGCCTTTCTCAATGTGGGATGCACTTTCAGCAAATTCAAACCGAATCGCTTCCGCAGCTTCTTGGAAAATTACCTTCAATATTTCATAAAGCCATTTATTAGATATCGTATCGTTCGGCATTGGATTTCGACTGTTTGAGAGAGCAGGGGTGTGGCACCTTTTAGCCTGTCTATCAATGGAGTTGCCTCAGAAGCATCTTTCATTGAAGCATATCCACGATAAGCGTTGTTGAATAAATCGTGAATCCGTCGGAGAAGTGTATAATTTGACATGATTCTACAAAAACGCCGATGCCAAGCCGCTAATGCCTTACATATTTAACGAGAGTCGCCGAGAAAAGATCACGAAGTCGAAATATAAATTGACGAATTGGCGAGAATATAATGAAGCATTGCGTAGGCGCGGCGATTTTACGATTTATTTTACAGAGGATGCGATAGCCGGTTGGCAACCGGCAAAACCGGGAAAGCGAGACCGACCGCCGGAATATTCGCATGTAGCAATCGAAGCGATGCTGCTTATTCGCCAAGCGTATCATCTGCCGTTGCGCCAAACCGAAGGGATGATGACTTCGCTTGCGCATTTCATCAAAGCCGACATCGCCATTCCTGACTTCAGCACCATTTCCAAACGCAGCATTGAATTACCAACGCATGTTCTGAGTAAAGCGGAGAAGCCTGGCAGTGCGGTGATTGTCGATCGCACCGGACTCAAGGTTTATGGAAAAGACGAATGGCACCAAGAGAAACACGACGTTCCAGCCCGGCGCACTTGGCGCAAGCTGCATATTGTCGTCGATGAAAAACTTCATATTGTCGCGTGTGAATTGACCACTCCAGAAGTAGGTGACCTCACAGCCGTACCTGATCTCGTCGGTCAAATCGAGACGCGCATCGAGAAATTCATTGGAGGCGATACCTACGATGGCGTTCCGGTTTCTCAAGCGGTCCTGGCCAAACTCCAATGCAAAAGTGATCGTCCCGCCGCACAAGACGGCCGGGTGTTTCTGACGCAGGCGATACGTAACGAGACGGGCATATTCAAGCCATTGCCGAATTGGGATGCATAGCTTGGCAGAAGATCACCGGCTACAATAGGCGAAACTGGAATGCTGTTGCGACACAAACAATCCTAATGCCGCCAATAAGCGGGAGGCAGTTCCTTTGTTTCGGCGTATTCCTTCAGAACGCGGTCGCATGACGAAAACACTGAAGGAATGGCGCATTTAGTTTTTGATGGTGAAATATCTTTTTATATCAATGGGTCAAGTAACTTTTTGGCGAAAATTTCCAGGATCCCGGCCAACCCTCTTCAGGGTGAGGTTTTACGGCTGACCTGATAAAGTAATTCCGAAGTGTCCTCCTAAACTTGTTAAAAAGTTAGGAGGACAAAAAATTTTCATGCCTATGATTTTCTATTTGCTACCGTTTTACCAAATTCTTCCATTGCTTTCACGCGACGTTCCATCTCAGGCGTAATGTATATGCCAGTGGTTGCTATAGACCGATGTCCAAAATTAAGTTTCACTATCTCAATTGGCACACCTTTTGCAAGCGCGTGCGTGGCAGATGTATGTCTAAGCCAATGAGTACTGGCCATCTGCAAGTGCTTTGCACCCTCCGGTGATATTTTGGCAAACTCGATTGAGACGGATTTAAAAAACTTAACTAGTGATCGATAAATTTGACTCTTTGCCATAACCCCATTTTCTTTGCGCTTTTCTGGAATCTCGTTGAGCTTTTGAAGGTGTAACGGCGCATCCATCAGGAAATCTATCAATTGAACATCGCCCGGTACCGCATCAAAACCTTGATAGCCCCGATGAGCAAAATAGGAAATCAGTTGATCCATACAAACGGAAGGGAAGGGGACCTCACGCGCACGATTGCCTTTTCCTACAACTGTTAAAATCCAGCCTGACGAGTCCTCAGTGCTTCCAACCCGATACACCAGGTCACCCTTTGAGGCATTAGCCATCTCAGACAAGCGAATACCAGTCATATAACCTAAAACAAGGATAAATTTTAGGCGCTCTTTTTTACCACTGTCTGGCATGTTTTCAAGATACTGCAATATGAAAGACCACTGCGTCTGTGTAAGACTGTGGTGTACTGCAATCTCGGGCTGTTGTGCCATGCGTGGCTTGACGCCATCCCATGGATTTGAATCTAAATAATGTCGTTTTGTTAGCCAGGCACACATGCTAGAACAAATAATGATGGCGAGACGTTGCGAGCTTAGCTTGAGAACGCCATTCCGACTCGTATGCTCGATTTGCCATTGTTTTCTCAATAATGGTGGTACATCTTTAGGTGGTTTGGGCGGTTTTAATTCTTCAAAAGGACGCCAATTCACGCTCAACCGTTCTGTATTGCGTTTCCCCAACCACCTTGCTTCCGGTATGTTGTAGACGGTATCCCATGTATCAGGTTGGATGCGACCGAGATCCCAGAGGAAATCTCGATAGGCAATACAATCTCGCGACGACAGGGAAGAAAGTGGTTTGCCAAGCTCTAGGATTGACCATAATAAAAAGCGTTCAACTTGGTTCCTGTAAGAAAGATAGGTATTTGAATCTTTGATAAAGGTACTGAGCCATACTTGAATCGCCTCATAATCATTGTCAGCCCCGGTCTTATTCCGTAGTCCACGATTTTCACCAAAAGAGCCATCTAACTCCGATTTTGGTTGGAAATACTCAATCGGAACAATACCAAATTGTTTTGGTCGGTCTCGTTTTAATTGAGCAAGATCTAGTTCATTTCGTTTGGATAATGCGTATCGAGATAATGAACTGCAGAGGGCGGTTTCATTGAGCGTAATCCATTTAACGATTGATCTGGCAGTGATCATCCCGAGGCCGGGAATAGGCGCATACCACCGATAGCCGTTGACGTTAATGGTCTCGATCAGCTCCCCCAGTGTATTGACGCCGGCACGGATCAATTTCTTGGCGACGTTTGGTTTTAACCAGGAGGCCACGTTGTCCATAGTGTTTGGATCTGAAACGGCCATTTCGTGAAGCCACAATAAAGCATCGGCTTGGCGCTGTCGCAGACGAACATTTCTATGTGATTTTGAGTTGGTGTCTTTGTCCGCGTACTCAGCTTGAAATAACTCGATTAGGTCTGCTTCCGAGTACATTTCATATGGATCTCTTTCCTCTCTGAAATCTTCAAGCGATGGTATTTTTGTCGCGACCGTCACCAGCTGATCGGGATTAATCATTATGACGCGCGCCATAGAAGACTTACCGAAGCGTTTGGCCACCAGTTTTAATTCAAATCGTATCCAATCCAGTGTAGACCGAGCAACGCGCAGATCAATACTTTGGTCATCCTCAGAAAAGTTTTCTAAGTAAGAGATGGCCAGCTTTCCGAGTTCAATACCCTCAAGATATCCCTTTAAAAAAGCTAAATGATGTCTGCCGACACGTTCGAGAATCAGCGTGGCTTCAAGCCCAGATGCAGATTTTTTCTTAATTGGTCGTGCCATAAAAATTTTCTCTTGCCTAAGTGATTGATTTTACAAGGAGAGAATTTTTACCGAACCGGGAAACACCGCCTTGTGATGTTGTGATTATATCTAATAGCGGAGTTAGTACATTAAAATAATGAGGTTAATTATAGTAGTAATTAACCTCACTTTCGATAATAAAAAATTTTTTGTCTTTTTTTATAATTGTTTCCGTTCCAGTTCTCGCAGCAGCACCAGCATAAGCACACGCACTAACTGCAGCTCATTCAACAAATTTAGCACACACCTTGAAAAATACTAGGAGCTATCGGTTGAGAGTAAAAATCTGGCAGATCAAGTTGAGGAACGGCCGGGATTCAGGTTTTTTTTCGCCAAAAATTGCCTGAAGTCTCTGAATTTAAATAAAAATGCAGAAACTGGCAATGTATACCCATCCCCTCGAAAAAAATAAACGTTTCATGATTTCCGTAAATTTAGACTGGCCATCCCTCATCATCCTCATCCAATGCGGTTTTCCAATATCTTATTGGCGTCGATATTGACTAAAAGCTTCCTGCTCTTCTAGCCAAATGTTAGTACATTTCTGGAAGTAAAACTGTGACCTTGGTTCATCGTATACAAGTAATTATTTTCTTTCCAAAGTACTTTGACGTATGACTAGTGCGAAGAAAAAGACGAAACCAGAGAGTCAATAGAAAATCGCCATAATAATTGATATCAAAAAATTTACAATATATAAATATCAATATTTTTATATCAACAAGTTGCGGATTGTTATAGTATGACTTCACTGGGAAACATAGATCATCGCTAAATGCAAAGTAATCGATTAGTGTAGACCTAGTCATTCCAGCCCCTGATTTCCGCCCCCAAGATGCTATAAAGGAATCGCGATGACTGTACCTATCTCAGTTGTTCAGCAATTTGCCCCTATCATCAATTTTCATCAATACGAAGATTTTTTGCCGTGCACGATCGAATACATGATGGAAAATGGCGTTCTCCGTAATTGGCCCGCGATCCAGATCGATGGCCAGCACACCTCGGTGCCAGCGCTCGCCGTTTTCAACAATCGGCTCTGGATGGCCTATAAGGACACAAATTCTGACTTTATCTACGTCACGTCCTCCGCGGATGGCCTCAGTTGGGACGGCGCGACCGAAATTGGCTATAAAACTACCGTGCCGGCCATGGTGGCGTTCAATAACATGCTATGGATGGTGACCGCTGACCCAAACACGATGCAGTTATATGTGACCAATTCCGCAGATGGTCGCGTCTGGAGCTCGGCCCTGCCGATCGTTGGCCAGTTCACCTCGGTGCCTGCGCTCGCCGTCTTTAATGATGCGCTGTGGATGGTCTATTCGGGTTCGAACAGTTCACAGTTGTATACGACTTCATCAACCGACGGCTTGAACTGGCCCCACGTCCAACCAATCGACGGCCAGAGCACGTCGATTCCGGCCATCGCGACGTTCAACAACGCTCTCTGGATGGTCTATTCGGATTCGAGGAGTTCGCAGTTGTGGGTAACGTGTTCGTCTGATGGTAACAACTGGAGTCAAGCACAACAGATCGAGGCCCAGGGTACGTCGGTGCCGGCGCTGACAGTTTTCCAGAGCGCGTTATGGATGGTGTATACGGATTCGAACAGTTCACAGTTGTGGGTGAGCACATCCAGTAACGGTTTGACGTGGATTCCTGCGGCCCAAATCGAGGGACAATTTACATCGATACCCGCGATTGCTCCCTTTGCCGACCGCATTTGCATGACCTATACCGATTCGCACTCGTCCCAACTGTGGGCGTCCCGTTCACTTGATGGTTGGAACTGGCATCTTCCAGACATGCCCAATCCAACCCAAGCAATGCTCGAACAATACTGCGACGTTGATTTTTACCTGCAGATTGACCCTAACCAGTACGGCGGACAGGGACTTACGACGCCACAATATTACGCGGTACAGGAGTTTAGTGATCATATCGAAATCACCTACCTGATCATCTGTGCCTACAACGGCCATCAAACATGCAATGCCTTGCGGGTCGGCAGCGAATTCTATTGCATCATCGATGATTATGCGCGTCATCCAGGTGACCTTGAGCGTGTAACCGTTAAGTTAGCCCTCAGCGCGGGTGGCTACGCAGTGACCGACGTCTGCTTCGAGTCGCACGGCGACGCTACCGACTACGCTGCTGCGGCCGTATCCTTCTCTGGCCAGCGCGTCATCGTTCACAGTTCTCTTAACGCGCACGGCACCTTCAACCAAAAGGCAACGGGCGATTGGATAAGCAAGAAAAAAATTGCTGGCGTCGCCGATTTTGGAGACGCGCTTTCGAGCGACATCACTACGTCCAAGGTTTGGACACCCAGCGAATATCGCTTAATTGGCCTTGACGCATCGAATAACCCTATCGGTAGCGAGGTGTGGGTGAAGTTCGGCGGACGCTTGGGACAGCCGGTGGACAACAGTTTTACTGGCTCGCGCTATTTTAATGGCGACAACCTCGATTTTAACGACTGGAATTTTGTCAATATGAATGCGACACTAGCTGGCTGGCTAGGCCTGATTAGCGACGAAATGAAATATGGTCTGGGTCCGGTGGGTCCGGCCGGACGCCCTTATATCAGGCCTGCTTAATAGCGTTGGCGCGGGTCGTGTTGTAGCATCGTTATAAAGGGGGAGTAGTACACGGGCTAGACTTGGTAAGCGGATACAGGTAACCGTATCAATTTGCGCCGTCAGGTCGATTACCCCCTTTTTTTGGGTTGTACAAATTGAACCAACATTAGATTGTTGGTTTCAATTTTTGTTTGTAAAATATATTGTTATATCAATATATTCAGTAATTTTTTGGCGAAAATTTCCAGCTTCCCGGCCAACTCTTTGCAAATAAATAGCGCGAAGTCATTTGAAAAACAACCGCCTGCGCGGCGGTAAATACTTAAAAATTAATCTAAGAACCTCTAACCCGCCTGTGCGGCGATGAACGGCATCAAAGCAGTTTGCATTTCTTCACGCCACTTCTAAACCACCTTTACGGCGGTGAACTGAAAAAAATAACCATCCTGCAAAATGAGAAACTTCAAATTCGCCTTTACGGCAGTGAAATTTTTAACCATTGGTGCCACTATAAGCGAAATACTTCAAAACCGCCTATACGGCGGTGAACTGAAAAAAAGTTTTGATGCTGATTGGTTTACTTCAAAACCGCCTGTACGGCGGTGAACAACCAGTCTTCCAACTAAGATATCTTATTGACCTTCAAAACCGCCTATACGGCGGTGAACTTTGAGATGATTTCTTTGGAGAGACAGTCTCACTTCAAAACCGCCTATACGGCGGTGAACGCTTTCTTCTGCGCTGCGACTTGCTTAAGATACTTCAAAACCGCCTATACGGCGGTGAACATTCATTCTCGATAAAGACGTGGAGGCTGACGCTTCAAAACCGCCTATACGGCGGTGAACCCAAGAAGTCGGTTAATGCAGATATCAAAATTCTTCAAAACCGCCTATACGGCGGTGAACTTATTCCGACCAAGCGCAAATGCAATATCACTCTTCAAAACCGCCTATACGGCGGTGAACAATTAAATTATTTTGAATTTGTGAGATTTATCAATGACTTATACTGGGGAGATGGTTTTAACCATTGAGAATTGACCCTTACGTAAGTAATTGATTATTTGAGTGTTTTTGAAAGTATCAAATATATAGGTCAAATTATTCGTTTCGGCGGGAAAACAGCATCGACCTCTTGACCGGCATGATACGGGACACAAACCGCCAAGGGTATAAACGGTCTTTCGTTGCCTCCTATCTTGCTCCAGATTCCTAATGGAAGCGGTCGAGCAGGGTCACCGTTACGTGTTACCCAAGAAAAATCCTCCTCTATTTCTTCAACGTGAACCTGTGCAATTTCTCCGGCGCCGGCATTCGAACGTTTGCCGATTCCAATAATATAATTTGACAATAAAAATTCGACTGCTTTCATATTGCCTACGCCCCAGAAGTACACTTCTTTCGAAAAGATTCCTGGATACTCTGTAATTGTTGCCTTGTACTCAGCCCGTTTCTGATCGATATAAGTATAGTTTTTCCCGCCACGGCCGTTAGGTGAAAAAATGCTGACATCAAGATCATTGCGTCCACGTAAAGACATGACGCGACCAAACGATTGATGACGATACAGAGGAGGTTCTGTCGCAATAAACCGTCTCTGTTAGACTGCCGATCCGACAAAATTTGTGATTCATGTAATGATAGACGAGCTACGCAAGGTACTCAAACGAATGCATTATCCGCTTGAAGTAATGCTGACCTGCGTGCGCTGGTACGCAGCCTACCCGCTGAGTCTTCGCCATGTCGAAGAAATGATGGCGGAGCGTGGTGTATTCGTTGATCATTCAACGGTCAGCCGCTGGGCGATTCGACTTCTGCCGTTACTGGAAAAGATATTCAGAAAGCACAAGCACCCGGTCGGTGGAAGCTGGCGGATGGACGAGACTTATATCAAGGTCAAAGGCGCCTGGAAATACCTCTATCGTGCAGTGGACAAGGAAGGCAAGACGATTGATTTTCTCTTGACCGCCAAGCGGGACAAGGCAGCAGCCAGACGGTTTTTCGACAAAGCCATGGAGGCGAACGGCACACCTGCAAAAGTCACGATGGACAAGAGCGGCGCCAACAAAGCGGCGATTGACGAGATCAACGCTTCCATGGAAATACCTATGGTGGTATGTCAGATCAAGTACCTCAATAATATCGTGGAACAAGACCATCGTGCAGTGAAACGGATAACAAAACCAATGCTCGGATTCAAATCGTTCCGATCAGCCAAAAGCATCCTGGTTGGTATCGAACTCATGCACATGATTCGCAAGGGTCAACTCATGATGGAAGGTGCAGATGATCTGTCTTTTGCCGACCAATTTTATGCTTTGGCAGGAAAAATCCGCTCTGTTTAATGATAGGCGGAATCCGTCTGCCAAGACTCCGTCTTGGGTTCGCTATTGCGACAGAACCGTTTAATTGATATTTTTTCAAAAAGGCATCGAAGCTGCACAACTCACCAACATGGGACAGTTCCACGTCGGGGATGTCATAAGGTATGGCGCCGGTATCCGTGGCAATACTACGCACCTCGCTGGCGCGGACATACAGGAATTCGGCAGCTTTATCGATGAAACGAACGATCAGCCAAGGGCAGGCGATGCGATCGATTTTAGGGCGTTCGCGAGTAATCCATTGCACCTTAGTTCTCCTTTAACTCTAGGGGCATACCAGCGGTACGCCAGGCTTCTATTCCGCCCACCAGAAAACGCGCATCAAAACCGCGTGCCCGCAAAGATAAGGTGGTTGAGCGGCCAATATCCAATCCATGTACGCAATAAATCAAGACAGGCTGTTTCGGGTCGAGTTGTTGACTCCAATGCCCGACATGCGCAGGATCGCGCCATTGCGCCTGCGGCAAAATGTCTTTACCTGCTGCGAAGAATTCAGGACGACGGACATCCAATATGCAGGTATCCAAGGTGTTTTTGCTAAACACTTCCACCGCTATTCCCCAGGCCGCCGCGTCGGCGGCAACCGCTGCACCGTAACGACGGTAGATATGATCCCATCGTAAATTTTGCATGAAGGCGTCCACATAAGCGGCGGCCTTCGCGCCAAAGTCGATATGATAGGCATGCTCGTACATATCTAATGCCAAAATTGGCGTTGCACCTGCTAACAATTGTGTGTGGTCAGAAGCCCAATGATTAAGCAAACGTCCTTCTCTGGAAGACCATGACAATAATGTCCAACCAGAGCCGCCGCCCATGGCTTTTGCCAGTGCGACGAATTCGGCGCGCCACAGATCCGGAAAAACATGGCGCCAAGTCGCGCCGCACCTGGCGTAAATTGCATCTGGCCGTCGATGCCGACATCGGCATGATTGTCGCGCAGGTTCTCACCGATCAGCATATGGATGACCCATCTCAAGTGGGGCCACTACTGGATCAGGTCGACGAAGAAATCAATCAAGTGATGGTCGATGGCGCCTATGATGGCGCGCCCACTTATCAATTGATCGCACAATATGGTGGCGATATTGAGGTGGTTATCCCACCGCGTAAGACCGCCGTTCCCAGCATGGAATCGCGTTCGCCAAGTCAGCGTGATCGCCATCTTAACAAGATCACGACAGAGGGCCGGTTGGCGTGGCAAAAAGCCACTGGTTATGGCCAGCGCGCTCTGGTCGAAACCACCATGGGCCGTTATAAATCGATCATCGGCCCTCGACTGCGTGCACGGAGATTTGGGGCGCAACAAACCGAGGCCGCCATCGGTGTTGCTGTGTTAAATCGCATGCTCGCTGCAGGACGCCCAAACTTCGTGCGCAGTCAGACAGTCTCAGCATAAATGATCAGGGGTTGGGGTACTTTTAACTTCAACTTTTAAGTGCACCAACGCCAAAACGAATAACAAAATCAATGCTCGAATTCAAATCAGTTCACGCGGCTAAAAAACGTCCTGGCTGGCATCGAATTAATGCACATGATTCGTAAAGGCCAGCTGATGTTTGGTGGCACAAAAGAGATGTCTTTTGCCGACCAGTTTTATGCTTAAGCAGGACAAATCCGTTCAGTTTGAGAACGAATGAGATCCCAGTGATAAGTTTGATTTACATTAGTCAACGCGACAGAATCGCCATGAGCGCATCGCGCTGCAAGTTGGTAGTTTGACGATCCGATTCGGACGATACCCGCATGTAACCGACTAACATGTACGAAAAACCTATAGCTTGTGATTTACGCGTGGTATACCGTCGTGATACTATTTTTCGTATATTTTTTACGGGGCTGGCAGGAAAAATTTTGCGGCAGAATCAGCCCTGTCGGAAAACATGTGTTTGGCGTCAACCCTGCGTCAATGCTGGCTTTGCTCGCTTGCTGGAAACAGGTTATACCGAACATATTGCTAGGCTTCAGATTCAACCCGCTTCAGTCCATTAAACCCAGTGTTGCACTTGATACTTGATACTTGATACTTGAAACCTCCCATGAATTACACTCGTGTCTCCGCATCCCTGTTTTTCTCCCTTGTTCTCACCGCCTGCGGTGGCGGTGGCAATTCATCCCCCGCACCGAACCCGGTAGCGCCGTCAGTCGCGTCTTCCAAGCTTGTGCTTGGCTATTTCACGGGTAGCAGTGATTCCATGACATCCGCCACGGCGACGGCCACGCCTGTCAACGCGGTGTCGATGGACCAGATCGGCGCGGCTTCGGACGGCAGCTTGAGCGGAATGCTCTCGGCCAGTTTACTGTCCGGCGGCAAGGCGGCTGGGAAAACGTTTTACGCCTGCATCTCCAACGTTGGTGCGGCTGACTTCGACCCCGCAATCGCGCACGGGGCGATGGTGACGAACCGCGCAGTCTTTATACAAAACATCGTCGCTCTCGCAAAGACTTCGGGCCTGACAGGCATCAATATCGATTTTGAAGGCATTTACCCCGCAGATCGAGATGCGTATTCCAGCTTTGTATCGGATTTGGCGGCGCAATTGCACGCCATCCATTCGACCCTGATGCTCAGTGTGCCGGCCAAGACCGCCGACGATGCGAACGATGATTGGTCATGGCCCTACGATTACGCTGCACTGGGGCAAAACGTGGACTATCTTCAAGTGATGACCTATGACCAGCACGTCCCGGGCTCGGCGCCCGGCCCCGTCGCGGGGAGCGATTGGATGCAGGCGTCGCTGCAGTATGCGGCGGCGCAAATCCCCTCAAGTAAGATTCTGCTGGGACTGCCAGCCTATGGGTACGACTGGAACGTAACGACCAACGCAGGGAACCAAGTAGCGTGGAAGGACATGCCCGCACTGCTGGCCTCCACCGGAGCGGCACCGAAGTGGGACGCCGCGACAAATTCGGCCTTTATCGACTATAAGGCGGCGGATGGGTCACCGCATGAAGTGTGGTATGAAACTCCACAGAGTATTCAAGTCAAGGCAAGGTATGCGGCGACCTTCAAACTGGCCGGCGTCTCCGTGTGGGCAATGGGCCTAGAGGACGCAAATTTCTGGAGCGCGGTGTCGGCCGTGGGGAATTGACTGCTTGATGTGCCACGGCGTTGTTGAATTAATCGAATCCCGGCAAAAATGTTCCGTGTTTCAGGCCTTGTTCAGATTTTCACTGACACCGGCATACCAAGTTTTGTCATCCGGTTAAGTGCAGACGCACTGATCCACGCCTCGGTTTTCTGCTGCGCCAGCCCGCGCGCTTTCATCGCGTTGCCGAAGATGCGCTTGTACCGCTGCATCGCCAGTTCCACATGGCTGCGGAAATTGTAGCCAGTGATCCGCTGCCAAGCGATGCGCCCTATCTGAGCGATGGTCTCGATGTGATTGTCACGTTGGGTCATGCCGGTGTCGGAAACGACCGCCGTCTTATGCGGGGGAACGACCACTTGCGCATCGGGCTGTTTCGCCAACACCGCCCGCGACACCGGTTCGCCGTCGTACGCGCCATCACCCATGAATGTTGCAAATGGTGTCGTGATCTGATCGAGCAGATCCGGCACGGCCGTTGTGTCGCCCACCTCCGGTGTCGTCAGTTCGCAGGCGAGAATCTGATGATTTTCATCGATCGCCAGGTGCAGCTTGCGCCAGGTGCGCCGGGCGGCAGCATCATGTTTTTCCTGGTGCCATTCGCCTTTTCCGTAGACTTTGAGTCCGGTGGGGTCCACGATGACAAGGCTGCCCGGCTCGAGTGCTTTGATCAAGGCATGCCTTGGCAAGCCGATGCTCCGCTTGGAAATGCAGCTGAAATCCGGAATGCTGATGTCGGCCCCCATGACAAGGGCAAGTGAGTTCATGAGCCCTTCAGTCTGCCGCAATGGAAGATGAAAGACCTGGCGGATGAACAGCGTCGCCTCGATGGCCACATCGGAATATTCCCTTGGCCGACCGCGCGCCCCTGTCTTGACCGGACGCCACTCGGCGATTGCCTCCTCTGTAAACCAGATGGTAAAGTCGCCGCGCCGCCGAAGTGCGGCGTTGTATTCAGGCCAATTCGCTACCTTGTAGCGCGGTTTCTCGAATTTGTGGCGACGGTCTTGGCTGTGTTTGTATGGCACGGAGATACCTGGACGGAAATTTCAGAAAATAATGCCAGATAGTACACGCCTATAGCCATCCGTCGAATTATTCAACAACGCCTCTCAAGTGGGGCCACTACTGGATCAGGTCGACGAAGAAATCAATCAAGTGATGGCCGATGGTGCCTATGATGGTGCGCCCACTTATCAAACGATCGCGCAACATGGGGATGACATCGAGGTGGTTATTCCACCTCGCAAGACCGCCGTTCCTGGCATGGAATCGCGTTCGCCAAGTCAGCGTGACCGTCATCTGGACATAATCAATAAAGAGGGCCGGTTGGCCTGGCAAGAAGCCACTGGTTATGGCCAGCGCGCTCTGGTCGAAACCACCATGGGCCGTTATAAATCGATCATCGGCCCTCGACTGCGTGCACGGAGATTTGGGGCGCAACAAACCGAGGCCGCCATCGGTGTTGCTGTGTTAAATCGCATGCTCGCTGCAGGACGCCCAAACTCCGTGCGCAGTCAGAAAATCCCCGCATAAATGATCAGGGGTTGGGGTACTTTTAACTTCAACTTTTAAGTGCACCAACGCCCATATCAACCAACATCAGTTAAGTCATATACGTTTTGCTGTGACTGCGCATCGAACTTAAAAACAATGCCAATCCGCCAAACGCTAAAATCAAAATGACGATCAATTCAAATAAAGACATGCTGCGTAAATTAAAGTGTAGTGAAGCGATCACTCCAAAAATTAATGCGCCCAAGGAACCAAATGCCAATATCCAACCGAGGAGACTCTTGACGTTGTAAAAAATCATCGCAATACCGATAATAAAGGGAATCATGATCATGCCACTGGTGACGTTAACGTTGCTGCCAAATGCTTGCAGCCCATACATGCCGTAACCCAAGCTAAAGCTCGATTGCACCATGACGGCGTTAAAAAGCATGTAAAAGCCACCGCACATCATGAATAGACCAATAAAAAATTTCCCTACGCCTCCTTCTGATCCACCTGCACCTTGCATTTGGTACTCCTTAAAATATTTTTACAGTATTTAATTGTGGCTGAACGTAATAACAGAGCAAATTCTAGGTCAGAAAATTCAAACCAAATCTGGTTATAGCGGCAAGAAAACACGAGCCAAAGAAGCAATTGCTCACTAAGCATGTTCAAGACTGGATACACCGGCCACTACGGATTTGGTCAAAACGTCATATTAAGACTGCATTGCAATATCACTTCCGGGAAAAAAAGGCATTACCTTAATTTTCGCGCTATTGTGCCGTTTGCTGATCCGGTTTGGCCGACAGTCGCTTCAATCGGTCCACGACAGATTCGGTTGTGGCACCAATAGCGACAGATTTGCGGATACTATCCAATTCTTGAGCATCGTCGATCGGTTTTTGATTGATATCAGCAACAATACGCATACCCGCAGCTTGGTTGCTGACCTCTTGAGCCTTCCTGGTCAGCGCTGCCATCGCTGAGGAATGCCCCGCTATACCTTTTAAGCCATCAAGTTCTTCCTGACGCTCAATGCGCAAGCCCTGAAGATCTTTTTGAGACTGAGCTGAGGCCAGAGCTTGCAAGTTCTTCTTTGCTTGAGCGTCGAATTCGGCCAGACTTTTTGAAAATGCATCCACAACCTGTTGAAGTTGACCCATGTATTCTTTGGCGTCCGACTCTTCCTGAATTTCCTGTGGAAGACGTGACTTTTCAGCTTCTAACTCATCACAGAACTTACTAACTGCCGATTCGGAAATGGAACCGGCCGCGAGGCGGTCGCCCAATGAAGTTGCTACCTTTTCATCATTTGCGATCATAGTACGCAGTTTTTCAACGTCATCGTGTTCTTTGTCGAACGACGCTCGCGCAGAAGCTAACTTTTGTGCGGTTTCCATCAATGTAGCTTGAAGGCGATCACGATCGGCTTCGGTTGCCGTTTCAGGATCCCAAGAAGCAATTGTCTCAGAAAGTTTATTGCCGACCACCTCGAAATGTTTGCCTAAAAGGCGTGCTGTTAGTCCCCAACCACTCATAAAGTTCTCCAAACAATGTTATCGCCGCAAATGCAGCCTTACAATAAAAATTATTGGATAGTAATGCGTTCTTTTTCAAGAATAATGCCTACCATGAAGTCAACATAGATACTTCGTCGTGATGAATCCCCGTCGCGGCTATTCACTACCGATGTGGTGATCAACAAGTGTTCTTGATTGCCATCAGCGAGAGACCTAACATAAGGCGTGAACCAAATCTGTTCTTCAATACCATGTACGCCTTGGGCATCGTCAATGCGAACCTCGGTGCCATTAAATGGTTTCACGTACTCCCCCGACCCTACCTCTCGTGTGTAATCTAGTTGATCCGAATCTCTAAATGCTAACGTCATTTCGGACTCAGAAAAGCCGCAATCAAGTAATTGGTCTTTCCATAATGTATAGGTGAGTTGACCAAGGCCGACGCCACCTTCACCAGTAAAGGCATTCTGATCGTCTTCTGACTCGGGAATCAATCTCGTGATAGATGAGCAGTACATTGTTTCGATGACGGTGCCAGTCTCATCAATAACCACTTGAAGGAATTTTTCCTTTTTTGGTTCATCATCTCCAGTTTCCATATAGTAACGATAAATATTTCCTGGAAAATCAAGATTGACGTGACCGATAGAGCGGATGATGCTGTCATTGGCAGTCGGAGTACACACGAATGATCCTGCTCCAGAAGCGCGAACAAATGGCGTAATTTGAAAAGTGATGAGTCCGCCTATTTTGGCACCGAGAGGCAAACCATCATCGGATCGAGAATCTTGTTTTAAGGAATCGACACCGTGCTTAGAGGCAATCCCCTTAATATATTTAATTGAATCAGTCCAGCTCATAACATTCCTAACGTAAAGAATAGTGTGTCGATGATGAAGTGACAATAGCCTTCTTTTTAAAGAACAGACGCCACACTATCCACGATGTTCCACTGAGAAGAAGTATCCACAGAACAATCCTCAGTAAGCTTAATGCAAGCCCAGTGGATTGAGGCGATCTGGCCGAAGTAAAAGATTCCTTATTGGAAGTCATTCCCGATACGCCGTTTTGCGCACTGAATTGGTCGTTATTTCCCGAAGAACCAGCTGCATTATCGCGACGGCGATTTGATTCATAGTCCCTACTAGAATCATGGCTGGTTGCTCTTCCAAGCATAAATCCCAGGGCTGCACTACCCCATGAAATTCCGTTTCCGCCTCCGCCGCTATAAGCAGGAGCATATACGGGGGCTTGCATAACCGGAGGCAGTTGCTGTGTAGGTAGAACTGCCGAATTTTGCGAATATTGCGCAGAGGGAGTAAAAGCACCATCTTTCGACGAGTTCCCAAATCCGGATGGGGGAGCTTTCGCGGCCTCACGCGCATTCAGTGTTTGAAGTGCAGTTGCTTGCGATGCTTTAGTGTCGAGGCCTTGAGCCATGGCCGACTTGGGTTCCGCAGCCGGAACAGCATCCGTTTTTTTTGCGTTGCCAAAAGAACCGAAACTTGTCGATTTTGTGGGTTTTGTGGGTAAAGAAGGAGTCACGCTCGATTTAGAAGCCGACGAAGTTGAAGATTTCGAAAATCCCCCGCTAAAAGAATGTGTTGAGCTCGCTGCGATGCTTGAAAACGACAAGCCCAGCAACGTGGTTACGATAATTGCATTAAATGCAAGTGGTATAAATTTGAATGATTTCAATTAACTCTCCATAATGAATGCACTGATAATGCGGCCGTTTTGTCTTTTGCATCTCTACTCGCGTGTTTTTAAACGTCCAAGCTTACACTAAGGCTATGATGGCTTCCGTTTACGCGACAAAATCTCACGTAGTCATCGCCGATGATCGTCATGTCGCTATGGTCGGGGATGCCCTTGGCAAGCAGCGGCAGCACGTCGCCAGCCTTGGCCGTGTAACGGTTCGGGTAGCCATTGCTGGATAGGGGTTCCAATCCCTAATCCATGAAAATTTCAGAATCGGCTTGGAACCTAATACTGGTACAGCTTTTAACGGGAAATACCTGTTTGGCGGTCATAGTTAAGAACTCTCGATTTTGGGCTATTTTTGGTTGAGAAACCTGCACGAAAAACACTTTCGGTTTGAAATTTCATGCGAAAACCTTCCGGGCATGGTTTCTAAAGATTACGTGGCTTAGGGCGTGGAACCCTATTACTTTTGCTCTAAAAGCATATATTATTAAATTGATACTATCACTATCTTTATACTAAAGTACCTTTTTACGTAACAAAATGTAATGAAAATATTGATAATCAGATTATGTTTTAAAAGTACGTGAAATTTAGCTGAGTGTTTTTAAGAGAGCCGACAGGGTATTCACGTAAAATTTATTGAAAGTCCATGTCAGTGGTTGAAACATAATGAAGTTGGCGGTCTCTTAGAGTCCCTTCCAATTCGCTACCTTGTAGCGCGGTTTCTCGAATTTATGGCGACGGTCTTGGCTGTGTTTGTACGGCACGGATCTACCTGGACGGAAATTTCAGAAAATAATGCCAGAGGGTACACGCCTATGGCCATCCGTCGAATTATTCAACAACGCCCATCATATGGTCAATACCAGTATTCACTTTGTTGGCAGTCTTTGCGTGTCGCCTTTAACGTGCGTGAGTGCATTGGTTCGACAGATATAGTCAGCAAACAGTTTATCCTCGATCACATACATGCCTTCAGGCTTGGCCAACACACCTGTTTTTCGTAATCTATCTAACGCAGCGCGAACCTTGGAAACCGTCACCGCCTCGCCACTGGTGCGAGTCAACGCCGCCAGCGTATCCTTCGCCATCGGCGCTAGCCCGTGGGAAAGAGCCACCAGCAATGCTTGTTCTAGTCTTGGTAGTGCATAAAGATTTGCGTTCCATCCTGTCGTTTGTTTTTCGCTAGTAATGAATTTATGTAACGCAAATGCGACGTCTGGACTTCCCTCCGCCGACATCTCTTTCACGATGTCCTTAATCAATTCCGGCTTATAACCGATATATTCAAATGCTTTGCGCAAATCCGTTAAGTTGATCGACTTTTCTGCGTGAACCGATTCGAAATGACCAATGAGGAGCTGCAAATAGTCGTCGTCCAGAAACGGAAAATCGAGAATCTGAGCGAACTGATACATGGGAGCCCCGACGGAAGACATGATCTGGCTCAGGGCATCTTGCGATGATCCCGTAAAAACAGCACACACCTCGTTCTTCCGATTGGACAGGACTGCTCGGATCGATGCCATGATGGCATCGCCATTTGACGCTGTTGCAAGTGCTTGAATTTCATCTAGCATGAGAAGAATGCGTTTACCTGATGCCTTAGCGAGTTTGACAATCAAAGCATCGAACCGCAATTCTGCCTTTTCTGGTAATGGTCGACGCTGTGGCTCTTCTCCAAACTGGACACCAGCGATGGCTTTGACAGGTGTTTTGGCGATTCTCCCTACTGCACCCGATGGCACGGTAACATCATCCAGCGCTTGCTCTAACGCGTAATTGATCGCTTCCAGCGGAAAGCCGCGCTGTAACCAAAGATCGGCATACACAGGTAGAAATCCTGCCTTTTTGGCGCTTGGGGTAAGATCGTTGTGGAGAAAATAGGTTTTGCCGATGCGGCGCGGTGCAAAAAGTGCGATAGGCCGACCGAGTTGGCTTTGAAGCATCGCCAAATAGGCTTTTGCGAGTTGTGGCCGGCTAATTTGTATGTCGTCAAATGTTTTCATTTTCTTATTGTCGTTGAATAGCAATGCAACGTCAATTGTTGTTTTATTGTCGTAGCACGACAACGCGCAATAGAAATAGACTGCTATCAAAGTGTGCACATTGTCACGGCGTTGGTGCACTTCGAACTCGAAAAGCGGTTGATGGTACGATGCGGCCTCAATTTTACTGATCGACCCGATGCCAAACAAACACAACGACGATCGCCGTCATCATAGTCCGAAGATGTCGTTCAAGGTTCAGAATTGGCCGGAATATGAAGCAGGATTACGCCGGCGTGGGAGTCTGACGTTGTGGATTGATGATGCCGTACTGGATCGGTGGCAGAGTGTCGGGCCAACTGGTCAGGCTCGCTATAGGGATATTGCCATTGAGACGAGTTTGATGCTGCGCATGGCGTTCAATATAGCACTTCGTCAAACTGAAGGATTGATGGAATCAGTACTGACATTAATGAACCTGACGATCACGGCGCCAGATCACACCACGGTCAGTCGGCGGTCGGTGGGCCTGACGGTAACGAAGTCACCATCAGCACCAAAGGGACCGCTACATGTGCTCATTGACAGCACAGGTTTGCAGGTCTTTGGCGCAGGACAATGGCTGGAGGAAAAACATGGCGCCAAGTCGCGCCGCACCTGGCGTAAATTGCATCTGGCCGTCGATGCCGACATCGGCATGATTGTCGCGCAGGTTCTCACCGATCAGCATATGGATGACCCATCTCAAGTGGGGCCACTACTGGATCAGGTCGACGAAGAAATCAATCAAGTGATGGTCGATGGCGCCTATGATGGCGCGCCCACTTATCAATTGATCGCACAATATGGTGGCGATATTGAGGTGGTTATCCCACCGCGTAAGACCGCCGTTCTCAGCATGGAATCGCGTTCGCCAAGTCAGCGTAATCGCCATCTTAACAAGATCACGACAGAGGGCCGGTTGGCCTGGCAAGAAGCCACTGGTGATGGCCAGCGCGCTCTGGTCGAAACCACCATGGGCCGTTATAAATCGATCATCGGCCCTCGACTGCGTGCACGGAGATTTGGGGCGCAACAAGCCGAGGCCGCCATTGGTGTTGCTGTGTTAAATCGCATGCTCTCTGCAGGACGCCCAAACTTCGTGCGCAGTCAGACAGTCCCAGCATAAATGATCAGGGGTTGGGGTACTTTCGCCTTCAACTTTTAAGTGCACCAACGCCTATCCGACCAATTCCGCCGGTTTACGCTTACAACCCCCTATTGCGACAGAACCGTATTTTATGCATATGAGTTTGGTCAAACGCCTGTGCGAGATTTATACGCTATCTGGCATAGAGACGAGCATCGAAGCGGGTCCGACAAAGAGACTTTGTCGCACTAGCTAATGCGACAGAACTCCGCCAATTGGTGTCCACTTACTTCAATCGGTGGCACTATGAATTTTCCTTCATGTGGCGTCAATGAAAGGTCTTTGATGCACTAACAGGAGAAACCGCGCTTCTCTCTATCAGGAAACTTTTCTGTGAACCCTAATAAATACCTTGTTTACGAAGCGATTAGGTACTACGATAGGCGTTGGTGCACTTAAAAGTTGAAGTTAAAAGTACCCCAACCCCTGATCATTTATGCTGAGACTGTCTGACTGCGCACGAAGTTTGGGCGTCCTGCAGCGAGCATGCGATTTAACACAGCAACACCGATGGCGGCCTCGGTTTGTTGCGCCCCAAATCTCCGTGCACGCAGTCGATGGCCGATGATCGATTTATAACGGCCCATGGTGGTTTCGACCAGAGCGCGCTGGCCATCACCAGTGGCTTTTTGCCACGCCAACCGGCCCTCTGTCGTGATCTTGTTAAGATGGCGATCACGCTGACTTGGCGAACGCGATTCCATGCTGGGAACGGCGGTCTTGCGCGGTGGGATAACCACCTCAATATCGCCACCATATTGTGCGATCAATTGATAAGTGGGCGCGCCATCATAGGCGCCATCGACCATCACTTGATTGATTTCTTCGTCGACCTGATCCAGTAGTGGCCCCACTTGAGATGGGTCATCCGTATGCTGATCGGTGAGAACCTGCGCGACAATCATGCCGATGTCGGCATCGACGGCCAGATGCAATTTACGCCAGGTGCGGCGCGACTTGGCGCCATGTTTTTCTTCCAGCCATTGTCCTGCGCCAAAGACCTGCAAACCTGTGCTGTCAATGAGCACATGTAGCGGTCCCTTTGGTGCTGATGGTGACTTCGTTACCGTCAGGCCCACCGACCGCCGACTGACCGTGGTGTGATCTGGCGCCGTGATCGTCAGGTTCATTAATGTCAGTACTGATTCCATCAATCCTTCAGTTTGACGAAGTGCTATATTGAACGCCATGCGCAGCATCAAACTCGTCTCAATGGCAATATCCCTATAGCGAGCCTGACCAGTTGGTCCGACACTCTGCCACCGATCCAGTACGGCATCATCAATCCACAACGTCAGACTCCCACGCCGGCGTAATCCTGCTTCATATTCCGGCCAATTCTGAACCTTGAACGACATCTTCGGGATATGATGACGGCGACAGTCGTTGTGTTTGTTGGGCATCGGGTCGATCAGTAAAATTGAGGCCGCATCGTACCATCAACCGCTTTTCGAGTTCGAAGTGCACCAACGCCCGTCGTCTGTTGATCGAGTCAACTTTGATGAAAGTGGTGCGGTAGATATTGATGACTCTGGAATTGTTCTCCATTTAAAACCCAAAATTTCCTCAATGTCACGGAGCTGTCTTAAATGGAGAATAAAATCTGATTTGCATATGGGGATTACTAGTAGGACTAACTGGTTAATTTTAGAGTTAGAACACACAAATTGTCGATACTTGATCGTTAAACATAATGATGAATTTAGTAGCCAGCATTGATATCTGCATTGGTTAATGCATTATTGGAATATCCTTTTTAGTTGCTGTTGCCAAACTCCAACAGCCAGACTATTTTTAATCAGCAATAGGAGTAGACTCAAAAAGTGATTGAAATTCATATATTTAGATGTTGATCATTTATGTGGAAGAATAGGAAAAATTATGAAACGTGCAATATATCCCTTCGTAATTGCCGCGGTCTTATCGACGATTGCGCTCCCCGCTTCAGCAGAACTAGTTATCATCGTCAACCCGCAAAATCCAGCCACGCGAATGACCTCATCGCAAGCGGCGCAATTCTTTCTCGGCGGATCGGTTCAATTTACCCCGGTGGAGCAAGCGGCCGACGCCCCGATACGAGCGGAATTCTATAAAAAAGTGCTGGAAAAAGAAGCAGCTCAAGTCCAAGCCATCTGGGCCAGGATCGTATTCACAGGTAAAGGAAAACCGCCAAAAGAGTTCAAATCAAGTGCAGATATCAAAAAAACCGTCAGCGAGAATGTAAATGCCATCGGATATATCGAAAAATCGGCAGTCGATGACAGCGTCAAGGTCATTGCTACGATTCCTTGAAGCTCGGCCATCTTTATTCCTCTTTTCGGAGATTAAACAATGAAAAAATCATTATTGGCGCTGGCTCTTGTAAGCCTCGTCCCAACGATGGCATCGGCGATTGACTTGTCAGAAGACGGCACTTTCAAACTGACAGGTTTCTATAATTTAACCGGTGCAAAAATTCTCAGCGGCTCCGCACTTGGCAGCAGCGATCCCTGGGTTTACCAGCAATGGAATTGTCCATGCACGATACAAGGCTGGGAATATGCCAGCGTCTATCAAAAAAATAAGGGCTTCCAGTTCAATCAAGAATCGCTGATCGGCGTACAGATCAAGAAAGACTTCACCCCTACTTTTTCAGCGACCGCTCAGCTCGTGATTCGGGCGAATAATCCTAACGAGGGCTCGCGCCCGACAGTCGATTGGGCCTATGCGACCTGGACCCCGGCAGAAGATTCCGCCTGGACTTTTCAGTTTGGCAAAATGCGTATTCCTCTATATTACTACAGCGACTACCTGTACATTGGCTATGCCTACCCTTGGGTAAGGCCGGCGCCTGACGTCTATGGCTGGCCGATTTACGCCTACAACGGCGCCAATGTCAGTTATCGCACACAGTTGGGCAGCTCTGATTGGGCCACGACAGTCACCGCCTGGACCGGTGGCTATACGCAAAAACATGATGCGTATGACACCCTGATCTACTACACCACGCCCACCCATGAATCCTGGAAGAAAATTCTCGGTGGTTCGGTCGCCGTTAACAATGGCATTTTTGATGTTCGGGCGATGTTCATGCATTACAAGGACAGCACCTGGCAAGACAACCCTGACGGCACTCGCCTGAGTTTTGTCGATGACCAGTCCACCAAGATCATGGGCATTTCTGCCAATATGGATTACAAGAATTGGCTCATCAAGGCGGAAGTCGATCGTTATGAGCAAGTTGATCCGCCCAAGGGTCTGAATAATGTCTATAAGTACGCGCTGTTTGGTGTCGGATATCAATATGGTGCATGGACTCCGATGTACACCTACTCGCAATACACGACCGTCAACGAACCGACTGAGGGGCGCAAAACGCAATACCTGTCATTGCGCTGGGATTTCAGAAAAAATACCGCGCTGAAATTGCAATACGATGTCACCAAAGATAAATCGCATTACAGCTACCCATTCTTTGGTGACTCCAAACTCTTATCCATTTCACTTCAAGGAATATTTTAGCGCTATGTGGACGGCTGGCGATGTCGCATCAATTTTTGATTAAAAATGGATCTTTACCCCCAAAAAAAAGATCGATTTAACCCAGAATTTCCATAAGGATTGGCAATGATGACGGATGCACTTTTCGAGGTAGTTTTGCTGCGAATGAGGCGCCAATAGCGCGCTATTGGCAACGAAGGGCAGAAAAAATGACCGAAAATGCGCCGTCAGCATGCCAATAGCACCGCAGGTGCGCCTAATGGAAAATCTGGGTTTAACCGGCTTGAATTGATGCGACATCGACGTATTTTTTTCTAAATAGAAAAAAGTTTTTTTGATAATTTTACGAAAATTAGTTGTGGGAATTGCCTTTTGAATCTATCGCTGCGTGCCAAATTTATACTCATCAGCGTCGCAGTTCAGGGCCTGGTACTTTGGGCCCTGATTTGGAATAGCTTTCGCTTAATGGACGACGCCGTCAAAAAAAATGCGTATCGCCTTGTGCACGAATACGCTGTCACGCTGAATCTATCACTAAGTCCCTATGCAAGCAGCGGCGATCTCAAGGTTCTCAATGCCTTTATGTCGGAACTTTTATCCGATCCGCACGAAAGCCTGATCCGTTACGTCACCGTGTCTGATCAAACCGGCATGCAGATACTGAGCGTCGGGCAGACGCCAAATAAGGTTCTGTCGCAATAGCGAACCCAAGACGGAGTCTTGGCAGACGGATTGCGCCCATCATTAAACAGAGCGGATTTTTCCTGCCAAAGCATAAAATTGGTCGGCAAAAGACAGATCATCTGCGCCTTCCATTATGAGTTGACCCTTGCGAATCATGTGCATGAGTTCGATACCAGCCAGGATGCTTTTGGCTGATCGGAACGATTTGAATCCGAGCATTGGTTTTGTTATCCGTTTCACCGCACGATGGTCTTGTTCCACAATATTATTGAGGTACTTGATCTGACGTACCACCATAGGTATTTCCATAGCGGCGTTGATCTCGTCAATCGCTGCTTTGTTGGCACCACTCTTGTCCATCATGACTTTTTCAGGTGTGCCGTTCGCCTCCATGGCTTTGTCGAAAAAACGCTTGGCTGCTGCCTTGTCTCGCTTGGCAGTCAGGAGAAAATCAATC
>NZ_JBEONP010000053.1:0-29927 GCF_040544435.1 Undibacterium sp. GrIS 1.2 | reverse complement strand
AACGAGAACACGAACGGCTTATTACGATACTACTTTCCAAAGAACACCAACTTCAAGGAAATCACTCAAGCCCAGTTACAACGGGCAGTCAATCATCTCAATCATCGCCCTAGGAAATGCCTCGGCTATCGAACGCCGTTTGAGGTTTTTTATAATTTGGATATACTCCCACTAAAACTTACCTCCCGTTGCTCTTCGTAGCTGAATCCGCCATGTTTATTGTCCATAGAATCATTGGACGATTAAAAATACTCTATCCTAGTATATTAAGACAATATTTGACATCTTTTGACGTCTTCAGGGCTTTGCAGCCAAGCTTAGCTTGCTGCTGATTTATTTACTGTCTGAACACCCGGCACTGTCTGAGTTGTTGGTATCAATTGCGCAGACTTGTTCGGCATGAATAAAGGCCCCTTTTGTCCGCAAGCTGTAAGCAAAACGACTATACCTACACTTGCCAATAATAAAATGCGTGTCTTAAACATCGTGATTCCTATCCAAATTAAAACTAATTTAAAACTGATGAGGCGTTTGCAAAAAATCGCCATCAGCCTGCTTTGTTTCCGTTTCAATTGGAAGTTGCATTAGCGTATAAAATGGCGGTTTATGAATTCGCTGGAGTGTAGCATGACCGAAACAGAATTTTTGACCTTGGCCGACACTTGCATCAAACAAGTCGAGCAGGTGTTTGAGCAAGCCTTTGAGAATGATGAAATGGATGTTGAGTGCAGTCGCAGCGGCAACGTGTTGGAAGTTGAATTCGTCAATAACGGCAGCAAGATCATCATCAACAGTCAGGCACCAATGCAAGAAATGTGGCTCGCTGCCAAAGCGGGTGGTTATCACTATAAATACGATGGCCAGCATTGGCGCAATACGCGCGATGGCGCTGAGTTTTTCGCGACGTTAGCCGCATTAGCTCAGGCACAAAGCGCGCAGTAACCGATTGGCTGGTGCGCTTTTATAGACGGCTATTCTTCTATCATCGGTGGCGGTTCTGCTTCTAAACTTTGAATGCCAGCGCCAGGTGGATTTTCGACATAGTAGTAGTCCCCATTCGCAGCAATAATCCCGTTTGGTACAGCGCGCTCTTCAATCGGGATATCTTTTAAGGCTCTTTGCATATAGCCAATCCAGATCGGCAGTGCCAGCCCGCCACCGGTCTCCCGATTACCCAAGTTCTTGGGCTGATCAAAACCGATCCATGCAATCCCCACCAATTTTGCCTGATAGCCAGCGAACCACGCGTCGAATGAGTCATTCGTGGTACCGGTTTTACCTGCAATGTCAGGGCGCTTGAGAGACAGGGCTTTAGTCGCGGTACCGTAGCGAACTACATCTTTCAACATGCTATCCATCAAAAATGCATTGCGTTCATCAATCACGCGATTGTTTTCATCGCCTGCCTTGTCAGGATTTGCCTGTGACAATACTTTTCCGGTGCTGTCGGTGATTTTGGAGATCAGATAAGGATTGATTTTGTAGCCACCGTTAGCAAACACCGCATAGGCACCGGCCATTTGCAAAGGTGTGACTGCGCCAGCGCCTAAAGCAAGAGTCAGGTACGGCGGATTTTTCTCTGGTAGAAAGCCAAAACGTGTTGTGTATTCCTGACCGTACTTGGCACCGACTTTATGCAAAATACGGATAGAAATCATATTCTTCGATTTGGTCAAGCCTTTACGCATGGTCATAGGACCTTCATATTTGCCGTCGTAGTTCTTGGGTTCCCATGCTTGTCCGCCTGTTTGCCCAGCGTCAAAACTGATCGGAGAATCATTGATAATCGTTGCCGGAGAGAGTCCTTTCTCCAGTGACGATGAATAAATGAAAGGCTTAAAGCTAGAGCCAGGCTGGCGCCAGGCTTGGGTGACGTGGTTAAACTTGTTGATGTTGTAATCAAAGCCGCCAACCAGAGCGTGGATCGCGCCATCAGTAGTGCTGGCAGCGACAAAGGCCGACTGCACTTCGGGTATCTGGGTAATTGTCCAGTTGGTACCCTCTTGCACAACGCGGATAACAGCACCGCGCTGGACGCGTTTGTTGGCTGGCGCTGTTGCGCTGAGGCCGCTGGCAGCAAAGGTCAGTCCTGGGCCTGTGATCTGGATTTCTTCACCCGATACCAACACCGCTTTGACCAGCTTAGGGCTAGCTTCAAGCACCATCGCTACCACCAAGTCGTCGCTGACTGCATGTTCCGCTAATTCTTTTTCGATCGCATCGTCAGCGGCATCTTTATTTGTCGGGATCTCAATGATCGCCTCTGGACCGCGATAGCCATGGCGTTTTTCATAATCCATCACACCACGGCGCAAGGCCAGATAAGCGGCATCCTGATCTGACTTCGTAATGGTGGTGTAGACATTTAGACCGCGGGTATAAGTTTCGTCCTTAAATTGCTCGTAGACCAACTGACGCGCCATTTCTGCGACATATTCGGCATGAATGCCAAATTCGCTGCTATCTGTTTTGGTGTGGAAGACCTCGGTTTTTGCTTGCTCGAACTGTGCCTCTGTAATGTAGCCAAGTTGTTTCATCCTTTGCAAAATATATTGCTGGCGAACGGTGGCGCGTTTTGGGTTGGCAACCGGATTGTAGGCGGAGGGCGCTTTTGGCAAACCTGCCAGCATCGCGGCTTCTGCAATGGTGAGTTCTTTAAGACTTTTACCGAAGTAAATCTGTGCCGCTGATGAAAAACCGTAGGCACGTTGTCCCAGATAAATCTGGTTCATATACACCTCTAAGATTTGATCTTTGGTGAGGTTTTGCTCAATTTTCCATGCGAGTAAGATTTCATAAATCTTGCGTTTAAAGGTTTGTTCACTGGATAAAAAGAAGTTACGCGCCACTTGTTGTGTAATCGTAGATGCCCCTTGTTTAGCACCACCAGTCAAATTATGTAAAGCCGCACGGGTAATGCCCAGATAATCGACGCCACCGTGCTCATAGAACCGATCATCTTCGATCGCCAGCACGGCTTTTTTCATGATTTCGGGGATTTCATTGAAATGCACGACATTGCGCCGTTCTTCTCCAAACTCAGCGATTAACATGTTGTCCGCCGAAAATACCCGCAATGGCATCTTCGGCCGGTAGCTGGTAATCGAATCCAGTTCTGGCAAATTGGGGTAAGCCATCGTTAGCGCAAAGCCAAGAATAAGCACTCCGGCTAGAACCAGTCCAATTAAAATTCCACCAGTCCCCAGCAAAATACGCAACGCCCAATGACGCGGTTTGTTTGAACTCCGTTCAGTTGTATTTGGTGTGTTGCTGGTAGGTGCTGGTGTCTCGGACATGGAATGAATTTTCAATAGAAATCGTAGCAAGTATTATATCCTCAGCCTCCAGCACTCTGGCACTCAGTACCTATAAGTTGGAAAAGGAAGGGAGTTTTTTGCCAGTAGTGGGAATTTGGCAACGGATAACAGTGATGCTATGCGGAAAATGCTTTACACAATGAAGGGCTTATTGCTAGGATTTCATGTAAGCTTGGATGATTGTCTTCTAAATAGCGGTTTTTAAAAGAAAATTTGCGTTTAGTGCGTGCGACATCTGCCTTAAAATGTGGCAATAGCCTTATGCTAAAAGCAATGTAAATAGTAATTTTTTAGGGGATATCCTTGGCTTTAGATCTAGCATCATTGCTCGGTAGAAAAAATCCGCCTTTAATCGGCTTAGACATCAGCACGTCTGATATTAAGCTCGTGGAAATTTCTGAGGGGGGCAATAAAGGCTTCAAATTGGAACGCTATGGCTCAGAGCTCCTGCCGAAAGGAGCCGTCGTAGATGGAAATATCGAAAATATTGAACAAGTTTCCGAGGCTATTCGCCGAGTAATCAAAAAAAGTGGTGCTAGTGTAAAAAATGTCGCACTCGCCATGCCTGCCTCCGCAGTAATAACAAAAAAAATTATCCTCTCTGGTAACCTCAGCGAGCAAGCGCTGGAGCTGCAGGTGGAGTCCGAGGCAAATCAATATATTCCGTTTGCAATGGATGAAGTTAGTCTCGACTTTTGCAAAATTGGACCTGCTGCTAATAATGCGGAGGAGGATATTGAAGTCATGCTGGCAGCTTCCCGTAAGGAAAAGATCGAGGATAGAGTTGCGGTAGCTGAAGCAGCTGGTTTGCAAGCTAAGGTAATGGATATTGAGTCCTACGCCGCAAGGGCAGCAATCGCTCGATTGATCGAGTTGCAACCTAACGCAGGGCAAGACCAGATTTATGCGATGTTCCAAATCGGTGCCAAAGTTACGTACATTTCTATTTTGTTGAATGGCGAAGTTATTTACGAGCGCGATCAGCAATTTGGTGGTAATCAACTGACTCAAGACATTGTTAGAAATTACGGACTCGCTTTTGAAGAGGCTGAGTTAAAAAAGAAGCAGGGTGATCTCCCTGATAGCTACGAAATGGAACTTTTAGAGCCATTTCTAGAAAGCGCAGCATTAGAAGTTACGCGGGCGATTCAATTTTTCTTCACATCAACCCCGTATACCCGGGTTGATCAAATATTCTTGGCAGGTGGTTGTGCCGTGATTCCTGGGCTGGTCGATATGATTGCCGAGAGGACAAAAATTTCTACTACAGTCGTAAGCCCTTTTAAAGGCATGGAATTGTCTTCTAATGTGAACGAGAAAGCATTGCGAAGCGACGCTCCATCTTATCTTGTTGCTTGTGGTCTGGCGATGCGGAGATTTGGCTAATGATAAAAATTAACCTACTTCCTCATCGTGAAGCCAAGCGCAAACAGCTAAAAAATGATTTCTACACTCTGTTGTTGTTGGCAGGGATTGTTGCTGCTTTGATTATTATCTCGGTTGGTACTTTTTTTTCGATGAGAATTTCGCAGCAGGTAGACAAGAATAATTTCATTACCTCAGAAAATGTGAAGCTTGATGAAAAGATCAAAGAAGTTGCCAGCCTTAAGCAAGAAATTGATAGTTTGAAGGCTCGACAGCAAGCTGTGGAAGACTTGCAAGGTGATCGCAACCAACCTGTATTTATGCTGGACGAGTTAGTTAAATTAACGCCAGAAGGCATTTATTTGAAAGCGCTAAAACAAGAAGGTCAACGTATTTTTTTGAATGGTAACGCTCAATCAAATCAGCGTGTGTCTGAGTTTCTGCGCAACTTAGGAAATAACTCTGCTTGGATGTACAAGCCTGAGCTCGTCGAAATTAAATCTGCCACCTTGGGTCAGGGACGCGACGCAAAAAAAGTATTTGATTTCACTATTAACGTTGGAATAAAGCGTCCGCGTGAAATAGATTCCGCTTCAGCATCTGGTGCGTTAGCAAATCCAGACAGCAAAAAGCCTTAACATAAGCGGACGGAAAAGACATGGCAAATTTGAATGAATTAACTGATTCAATTAGCTCGCAATTTCGCGATTTAAATGGGTTGCACCCCGGTCTTTGGCCCATTATTCCAAGAATGCTATCTGCATTTAGCCTATTAGTAGTCCTAGTAATACTTGGTTATTATGGTTACTGGTCTGGGCAGTTGGAGGAACTGGATAGAGGGCAGCAGGAAGAAAACACGCTAAAAGATTCTTATAGGCAAAAAATGCTCCAGGCAATTAGCCTAGACGCGTTGAAGGATCAGCGTAAGTTGGTACTGCAATATGTTGCTGCAATGGAAAAACAATTGCCAAGTAAGGCTGAAATGGATTCCCTAGTATCTGATATTAATCAAGCTGCTTTAGGCAAGGGTTTGCAGATTGACGTCTTTAAACCAGGACAACCAGCCGTAAAAGACTATTATGCGGAACTGCCGATTGATATCAAGTTGTTAGGCAATTATCATGACATGGGAGAATTTGCCAGTGATATCGCAAAATTACCAAGGATTATTACCTTAAACAATCTTGCGATTTCTACAGGGAAAGACAATGTGTTAGTACTTGATGTGGTCGCAAAGACCTTTAGATATTTGGATCCTGAGGAAGTTTCTGCCCAGGCGGCTTTGAAAAAAGGTGCGAAGAAATGATAAATTTTTCTCGCAAAATAATAGGTCTCTTTTTGCCACTGCTGACTTTAACGGCATGTAGCAACAATGGAGTATCTGAAGTCAAGGAGTGGATGGATCAGGTAAAGAAGGAAACTCGTGTTGTTGTACCGAAAATTAGCGCACCGAAGGTTTACGTACCTTTTGCCTACGCCGGTAAAAATAACGTAGATCCATTTAATCCTGCAAAGCTATTAGTAGTACTTGCGAGAATAAAAGCAGAATCCAGTAATGGTTTAAAACCAGATATGGAGAGGCGCAGAGAAGTATTGGAAGCTTATCCATTAGACACGTTAAAGATGGTTGGCTTTATAGAAAAGCCTAATTTACGATATGCTCTGATCCAAGTCGATAAGACGATTTTCCAGGCAAAAATTGGTAACTATATAGGTCAGGATTTCGGAATGATCACTAAAGTTACGGAGACAGAAATTGAAATTAAGGAAATCGTTCAAGATGCGGCAGGTGAGTGGACAGAACGTCAAGCTAAGCTAGAGTTGCAGGAGGCAAAAAAATGAACGCCTTAACAGACATAATAAATGTAAGTAAAAGGAGCGGTATGCTTGTCAAATTTTTTATAACAGGTTTGTTAGCAGTTAGTCAGTTAGCTTTGGCTCAATCGAACAGCATTGAGTCTATTTCTGCGAATCAACAAGGTATTAATACGATTATAAAAATTGGATTGAAGAACCCTATCACAAAGTCTCCTATTGGTTTTTCTGTTACTAATCCTGCGCGCATTGCGTTAGATTTTGCTGACACTAGTAATGTTACGGGCAAATCTGCAACTGATATCAATTTGGGTGAGTTACGTAGTGTAAATGTCGTAGAAGTTGGTGGTCGTTCCCGCTTAGTTTTTAATATGAACAAGTCACTCAACTATGCAACATCGATAGAGGGTAATGTTGTCGTTGTGACGATTGACGGTTCTGGAGGAGTAGCTACTGCGGTAAATTCCTCAGGTATTCCGGTAGTCCAGGCGCCTACTGTACAAGTAAAACAAAATCTGCGAGATATAGATTTCCGCAGAGGAGCTAATGGAGAGGGTAGAATCATAGTTGATTTGCCTAATAATCAAGTTGCAGTTGATGTTCGCCAACAAGGGCAAAAAATTGTTGTCGATTTTATTAAAGTGGGATTGCCTGATATTTTGCGTCGTCGTTTGGATGTCGCAGATTTTGGTTCACCGGTGCAAGTTGTGACAACAACTACTCAAGGCGAGAATGTCCGCATGATAATCGAGCCCAAAGGCTTATGGGAACATAGTGCCTATCAAAGCGATACGCAATTAGTGATTGAAGTTAAGCCAATCAAAGAAGATCCAAATAAACTGACTCAGGGTACCCAAGGTTATAGAGGTGAGCGTCTATCATTTAATTTTCAAAATATTGAAGTGCGGGCTTTGTTGCAAATCATCGCAGAGTTTAGTGGATTGAACATTATTGCTAGCGACACAGTCAACGGCAGTGCCACTTTGCGACTTAAAGATGTACCTTGGGATCAGGCACTAGATATTATTATGCAGTCCAAAGGCTTGGATATGCGAAAAAATGGCTCTGTGATGTGGATCGCACCAAAAGACGAATTACTGACAAAAGAAAAACTAGAGTTAGAGCAAAAAGCGCAAATTGCAGAATTGGAGCCTTTGAAGACAGAGTCGTTTCAGCTTAACTATCAAAAAGCCGAGTCATTTAAACTGGTTTTTGGAGTAGATGGATCCAGCACAAACAGACTTTTGTCCAAACGCGGTAGCGCAGTTATTGAGCCTCGGACAAATCAGCTGTTCGTCACTGATATTGCTAGCAAGTTAGAAGAAGTTCGTAAATTAATTCAAAAAACCGATATCGCCTCTAAACAGGTATTGATTGAGGCTAGAATCGTTGAGGCTGACGATACATTTAGCAAAAATCTGGGAGCAAAACTAGGGTTTACTGATTTACGTGGATTGAACGGTGGTAATGCGGGTTATCAAACGAGTGGGAACCAACGAGTTGCATTAACCGGTAATTACTTAGGTGTAGGAGAGCAGACGGGGCAGGCAAAACTGACTGATCAGAGTTTTATTCCTAACTCTCAGTTTGTGAGCCTACCCGCTTCAGGTATAAATGGCCTAAATCCTGGTAGTTTGGCGGTCAGCTTATTCTCATCTGCTGCAAACCGATTCTTAAATTTAGAGCTATCTGCATTAGAGGCAGACGGTAATGGGAAAATCATTTCTAGTCCACGTATTGTTACTGCCGATCAGTTGCCCGCACACATCGAACAAGGAACAGAAATTCCCTATCAAGTGTCAACAAGTAGTGGTGCAACTTCCATTCAATTTAGAAAAGCGACCTTAAGTTTAGATGTGACACCGCAGATTACGCCAGACGGAAATGTCATATTAAATGTGGATGTACATAAAGACAGTCCTGGAACAGAAACTAGAAACGGAATTGTCATTAACACCAAGCAGGTAAAAACAATGGTTTTGGTTGAAAATGGTGGCACGGTAGTGCTAGGTGGAATTTTTACACAAGAAGAGCGTGATGATATAACTAAGATTCCTTTCTTTGGTGATATTCCTTTGCTTGGTAATTTATTTAAAACTACTGGGCGTACTAATAATAGAACAGAACTCCTAGTATTTATTACTCCAAAAGTGCTTGCTGAGCGCTTAAGTAAGTAGTCCATGAATAGATAGCAGTATTAATATCGGTACTGAATTGTTGCACATTATCGCAATTTCAAATTAAAGGTGTTTCATGAGTAAGTTAATTCGAACGATTTTTATGTTTTTGGCATTGGCTATTTTGGGTGCTTGTGGTGGTGGTGGTGGCTCCCCAGGTAATATCAGCGGCGGTGCCAGTTTGTTTACGTCTGCGGGTGCTTCTTTTCAAATAGCACCAGGCCAAAGTCAAACATATACAATTGGTGGGGGGGTGCCAGGTTACCGCGCTAGCAGTAGCTCCGGCGCGGCGAGCGTAACAGTAAGTGGAAACACAATGACGGTAACTGGCGGTGGGGGAGGCACAGCGACAATAGTTGTCTCCGATTCAAAAGGAGCGACCGTAACTATTGCTGTCACTGTCGGATCCGGGTTGACGCTTTTCACGACTGCCCCGTCCACAATAACTTTACCAGTTGGTGCTAGTTCCTCGGTGTTCACCATAGGTGGAGGAAGCTTGGTATATCAAGTTGCAAGTAGCGACGTCTCAATCGCGACAGTCGGATTTAACAGTGGTCAATTTATTATTACTGGTGTTTCTGCAGGTAAAGTGACTATTTCTGTTACTGATTCAATAGGTGGGTTGGTGACTATCACTGTAACTATTGGGACAATAAGTAGCCCGACCCCGTTTTTCACAACGGCATCATCTACTTTGGTTGTAGCGATAAATGCTACTTCCACTTTTACCGTTGGTGGCGGATCTGCTCCTTACAATGTGAGTAGTAGTAATACTTCGGTCGTGACCGCTAGCGTGAATGGAACTAAACTATCTATTCAAGGCCTATCCACTGGAACTGCAAATGTCCTTGTTAGTGACTCGAATGGCACCCCCATCACAATCAGCGTTTCAGTTGGTGCGGGCACTTCTATACCGCTATTTACTTCCGCTCCTTCAACTGTCACCGTAGGTCAAGGAGGGGCACCAAACTATAGTATAGGCGGCGGAACTGCCCCGTACACCGCAGGTAGCAGTAATATTGCAGTAGCCACTGCTACAGTAGCTGGCTCATCATTAATTATCAATGGCGTGTCTACGGGTACCGCAACGATTGTCGTTACCGACAACGCAGGTGTGAAGGTTCCGATCGTCGTAACAGTTCTCGGTACTTCAACAACGGTTTTTGCGGTTTCACCATTAACTTCGGCAGGATATGTTGGAGATACTTTAACCTTCTTGATTAGTGGTGGTTCTCAGCCATACACAGTAACTTCGAGTAATTCATCTATTGCTACTGTAACAAGTCCTGTTGTATCTGGTAACGGAGCTTCATTCTCTGGATTTTTAGCAAAAGTAGGTAGTGTAAGTATTGTAGTGGTAGATGCGACAGGGGCAATCCAAACAATCTCGGCCACAGCAGCTGCTCCTGTAAGCAACATGTTGCTTAGTCCAAATACTTGGTCTATTAACGAGACTAACAACAGTACCGTTAGTTTGAATATCAAAGGTGGTAATGGGCCATTCCAAGTATTTACCAGTAATTCATTACTCTCTAGCGTCTCTGGCACATTACCCGAGGCTACAAATGCATTGACCTTTGACGGAACCACGGTAAATGTGGCAGTTGGTTCGCAAGGAACACGTTGTGTTGGTGCCGATACTCAGATCACTATAACTGTGAAAGATAGTTCTAATCAATCAGCTACGAGTACCATGACTATCGTAAATCAAACACCAGGTTGTTAAAATAATCGAGAGATAGAAGTTTTATCTCTCTTTATGAAGCTTTAATGTGTCAAAAAATATATTTCTAGTAGGTCTAATGGGCTCGGGCAAAACTACAGTTGGCCGAGTCCTTGCAAAAAAGCTCAACAAAATATTCATTGATTCTGACCATGAAATTGAGGCGCGTACTGGCGTCTCGATTCCGGTTATTTTTGAGATAGAGGGTGAGCTTAGTTTTAGGCAGCGTGAAGCGGATGTTATTCGGGATCTGACTGCGCAAGATGGTATTGTCTTAGCTACCGGTGGTGGTGCGGTATTGGATCCTGCCAGTCGTAGGTATTTGCAAGAGCGTGGGACGGTCATTTACCTACGCGCCGGTATCAATAGTATTTTGCAGCGTACCCGGCATGACAAAAATCGACCTTTGTTGAGAACGGTCGATCCTCGTAAAAAACTCGAAGAACTTGAGGCTCAGCGTGAGCCTTTATACAAAGAGATCGCCCATCTGGTGGTAGAAACCGGGCGTCCTAATGTACAGTTCTTGGTGCAATCGATTCTGACTCAGCTTGAGCAGAGTGCCGCCTCATCAAATCAATCCAGCTTCTCTATGCAGCATCAACAACTATTCCAAACGCTGAATGTCAATTTGGCTGAACGCAGTTATCCCATATTGATCGGGCAATCGGTTTTGTCTGACCGGTCAATTTTGTCTCAGCATATACCCGGTGATCGCGTCGCGATTGTGACTAACACGGTGGTCGCGCCTCTTTATTTAGAAAAAATTGAGCAACATTTACGTGACTTGGGTAAGCAATTTATCAGCATTATTTTGCCGGATGGCGAAGAGCACAAAACCTGGGCCAGCTTAATGCTGGTGTACGACGCCTTGCTAGAGGCAAAGTGCGATCGCAAGACAACGATGATTGCTCTGGGCGGTGGTGTGATTGGCGATCTGACCGGGTTTGCAGCATCCTCGTATATGCGCGGTGTGCCGTTTATTCAAATCCCGACGACCTTATTGTCTCAGGTCGATTCTTCTGTCGGCGGTAAGACGGGAATTAATCATCCGCTTGGGAAAAACATGATTGGCGCTTTTTATCAGCCACAAGCGGTGATTGCTGATACATCTACTTTAACTACCTTGCCTGACAAAGAATTGTCGGCAGGTTTGGCGGAAGTGATCAAACATGGCGCGATTATCGATGCAGAATTTTTTACCTGGATAGAATCGAATATCGAAAAGCTGCGGGCTAAAGATCCGGTCGCGCTTGCTTACGCGATTTCGCGCTCATGTGAGATCAAAGCAGACGTCGTGCGGCAGGACGAGCGCGAAGGCGGTTTGCGTGCCATTCTCAATTTCGGCCACACTTTTGGACATGCGATTGAATCAGGCTTAGGTTTTGGTACTTGGTTGCATGGCGAAGCCGTTGGTTGTGGCATGGTGATGGCAGCCGATTTATCTTGCCGGCTTGGATTGATCGATTACGTCAGCAAAGTCAGGATTATTAATTTGATTGAAGCCGCAGGTTTGCCGACAGTCGCACCTGATTTAGGCGAAGAGCGCTGGTTAGAGTTGATGGAAGTGGATAAAAAAAATGAAGGCGGTAAGATCAAATTTATTCTGCTTAAACCACTAGGGTCGCCTTTGATTACGACAGTACCAAAAGAGAAATTATCAGAAACCTTACGCCACTGTATTCAATAATTAACGATGTTCTCCGACGCTCAACTCGCCCCTTACGCCGTACAATCTGCGACTTCCCGCGGGCGGCGTCATACCGAAGCTGCATCCAGTTCACGCTCTGAATACCAGCGCGACCGTGATCGCATCATCCATTGCACCGCATTCCGGCGTCTGGAATATAAAACTCAAGTGTTCGTTAATCACGAAGGTGATTTGTTCCGAACTCGCCTGACACACAGTCTGGAAGTGGCGCAAATTGCCCGCTCCATTGCGCGCAATTTACGTTTAAACGAAGATTTGGTAGAAGCGATTTCGCTCGCTCACGACTTGGGTCATACACCCTTCGGTCATGCTGGGCAGGATGCGCTCAACGCCTGCATGAAAGAGTTCGGCGGATTTGAGCACAATCTGCAAAGTCTGCGGGTGGTCGATACCTTGGAAGAGCGCTATGGCGCTTTTGACGGATTAAATCTGACATTCGAAACTCGTGAGGGCATCCTCAAGCATTGCTCACTCAATAATGCCAGCAAATTAGGGGATGTCGGGCAGCGGTTTTTAGAAAAAAAACAAGCGAATCTTGAGGCGCAATTAACTAACTTAGCAGATGAAATCGCCTACAACAACCATGACATCGACGATGGTTTACGCTCCGGTTTGCTATTGGAATCGCAACTGATAGAGTTGGATTTTTATGGCAGATTTCGTGCCGAAGTTGCTGTTACTTATCCTAGTATTAGCGGACGTCGTGCGATCTCAGAAACCATACGACGTATGATTAATGCTTTGATCGTCGATTTGATTACTACGTCCGAGCAGCGTATTCGGGATTGTGCGCCGCAGTCCGTAGATGACGTGCGTAATGCCGATCCCTTGATTGCTTTTTCCGATACCATGCAAAAACAGGCAACGGTGCTCAAGCAGTTTTTGCATCACAATCTATATCGCCATTACATGGTGAACCGCATGGCAAGCAAGGCGCGCAGAGTCGTGACAGATTTATTTAATGCCATGATGGAGGAGCCAATTCTGTTGCCGCCTGACTACCAGATTAAACTCGCTGAAAAAAATCCGCTGCAAGATGGCGAGCAGCGAAATGACCTGCAGCAAGCACGCAAGATCGCTGATTACATCGCCGGGATGACCGATCGTTATGCCATGCTGGAACACCGGCGTTTGTTCTCTGTAGACGAAGTTTAGTTTTCTCTGCAATGTAAGCACTGGCTCCACCTTCTTTTGCATAGTTGCACCTTGGACTATGGCTCAATTCAATACGGTGTGCCGCATCTCAACATTGAATTTTTGCGTAATATGATACAACTTTGTACGCAGATACTCTTGCCTGTATATTTTAATCGTCCAGAGATTATATGGACAATAAAGGGATTTTAAAGAAAAAATCGGGGAGTATATGATTATCGCTTTGATTTTTACTTTGATTCTAGTTTCTAATCAAGCGCTCTTCGCAGTTAAATTCATCGCACATAAGTCCCTCGCTATTACTAGCTAGCTACCACGCCAGTTCGTCCGTCTTCCACTACAAAACTAGCAAGCTTGGTGATGCCAGAATCAACCCTGCTAACATCGTCCAGCGCCATAAAGTGTGTGGTCATTTGCTTGGGTGTTAACTCAAGCAGCATATAACCACGCTTATCGCTGCGTCCAAATTTGATATGCGGATTCTGTGCTACCAGCTGATCTGTCCGTTCTTGCGGGCGTGAGCTGGAGGTGATCGATGTACCACAAAATTCGGTCGCTAAAATAGGATTACTCGCCGATGCTTTGCTGTAAAAATCACGCTTTAGATTGGCTGCATAAAACGTATGCACGTCGCCAGAAATCACGACAGGATTTGCTATTTGATACCGTTGCAAATCGCTAAATAGCCGCTGGCGTGCGACAGGATAACCGTCCCAACCATCGGTCCAGAACTTGCCATCACCTTCTTTTGTTACCGGTATCTGGCTTGATTGCGCCATTAAAGTTTGTTGTGTCAGCACGTTCCATTTTGCGGTAGAAGTAGCAAAACCTTGCGCCAGCCATTTCTCTTGATCTGCCCCAAGCAAAGTGCGATTCGGATCGAGTAATTCTTTACACTCTGCATTGCTCACAACGTTAGATCCCCCCATGCCAGGTTTGGGGCAGGCATGATGCGAGCGGTATTGGCGATCATCTAATACATGGAAGCGTGTCAATCGTCCCCAATCATAACGCTCATAAATACGCATCGCAGCAAAGCGGCCAGCTTCGCTTAACAGACTGTTTAAATTAGGCAGGCGCACCGGCATATGTTCATAAAAAGCTTGATAAGCAGCCGCGCGTCGCAGTAAAAAATCGGGCGACAGACGCTCGTCTCTGTCATTACCATAATCATTGCTGACCTCATGGTCGTCCCAAGTCACAATCCAGGGTGCAACCTGGTGGGCTGCTTGTAAATGCAGATCGGTTTTGTACTGCGCATAACGATTACGATAACCGCTTAGCGTCATGCTCTCGATATCCCGCCGACGTGGTTTAAGCGGATGAGTTAAATCGTATGGACCCCATTCATAAATATAATCGCCTAAAAAAATTACCAGATCGGGGTAGGCCGCTACGATATGTTTATGCCCGGCGTACTCACCAAATTCCCAATGCTGGCATGATGCTACAGCTAGCCGCAAACTCGATGGCATCGCATCGGTAATCGGCGCCGTACAGGTGCGGCCAACCGGGCTAACCGCATCACCCAACATAAACCGGTACCAGTAATTACGTTCGGGTTGCAAGCCAACGACATCAACATGTACGCTATGCGCTAGCTCTGGTAAAGCGGTGTGCTCACCTCTGCCGATGATGTGATGAAAGCTCTCGTCTTCGGAGATTTCCCATCGTACTTTATAGGCGATTGGTGCTAAGGCAAGTGCGTTCAGTGGGTCTGGTAACAGGCGTGTCCAAAGTACTACGCTATCAGAACGTGGCGAGCCTGATGCTACGCCGAGGGTGAACGGATAACCACTAATTTTGTCCGCAGCAAAACTGCTTAACGCATTCGATGATAAAGCCGCGAGTGCTCCAAGTCTTGCGGTTTGATGCAGAAAATGGCGACGCTTTAAATTCATTCGATTATTCAACTTCTTGCCTGGTGACTGTTGTAGCTTATTGGCTTAGTTTATTAACTTGGCTCGTTGCTTTAATTGATTGCTTTAGCTGATTGATTCCGCTGATGACTTTAGCTGATGACTTTAGCTGATTGCGCTACCTTATTCTGCTAACTTATTTAGAGCATCAATTTCTTCTAACGGCGGAATCAGCCGTGGTTTTCTGTCTTCGCCTGTGGCGACATAGGTCAACATCGCCTCGGTGACTTTAACGGTGCTTGCCTGCAGACGATTGCGTTCTGCATACACCTCAACCGCTATCGTGATGGAGGTATTTCCGACCTTAACGACTTCAGCATAAATCGATAGCAAATCACCGACGAATACTGGCTGCTTAAAGAGAAAAGAATTCACAGCGATGGTGGCGACCCGACCATTCGCACGACGTGCGGCAGGGATGGCGCCAGCGATATCGACCTGCGCCATGATCCAGCCACCAAATACGTCACCGTGTACATTCGCATCGGCCGGCATTGGCATGACGCGCAATTGCGGCATACCAGGTGGGAGAGTAGTTTTATTTGATTCAGACATGCTATTTCCTTTCAGCGATACAATTGACCAGATAATAAACCAATCCGTAAGCAAAAAATGCGCCGCAACGCCTCTTCTTCTATCTCTTCGAATATAACGCCTGCCGTGAATGACTCTCCCAAAGTCACTCGCAGCGATTGGACTACTGTCAAAACATTATTGCCTTATCTGTGGGCGTATAAATGGCGTGTTTTATTGGCATTAATTTTTTTGGTCGGTGCCAAACTTGCCAACGTCGGTGTGCCATTAATTTTGAAACAACTGATTGATCGCTTGACGATTACACCAGCGCATCCGGCGGCGATGTTGGTCTTGCCTCTGGGCTTATTGGTTGGGTATGGTGCTTTGCGGTTATCCACCACTTTATTTACGGAGTTGCGTGAGTTTGTCTTTGCCAAAGTCACACAGCGCGCCGTACGCACGATCGCACTAAAAGTTTTCAGGCACCTGCATGCCTTGTCCTTACGCTTTCATTTGAATCGCCAAACCGGCGGCATGACGCGAGATATTGAGCGTGGCACACGCGGTATTTCTTCACTGGTGTCGTATGCCTTGTTCAGCATTTTTCCGACTTTGTTAGAAATTAGTCTGGTCTTAATTTACCTGTCTACCCATTACGATATCTGGTTCTCACTGATTACTGCCGTCGCCTTGGTCAGCTACATTACGTTCACGATTTTGGTCACTGAATGGCGTACGCATTTCCGTCGGACCATGAATGAACTCGATTCCAAAGCCAGTACCAAAGCGATTGATTCTTTACTCAATTATGAGACCGTTAAATACTTCGGTAACGAGAATTACGAAGCCCGTCGCTACGATGAGGGCTTGCAAAGTTATGAAGTTGCTGCGGTCAAATCACAGACTACCTTGTCCTTACTGAACACCGGTCAATCGCTGATTATTGCCAGCGCCGTAACGCTGATTTTGTGGCGTGCAACCCAAGGCGTGATCGACGGAAAAATGAGTCTTGGTGACTTAGTGCTGGTGAATACTTTTATGATTCAGTTGTATATACCGCTAAATTTTTTAGGCGTTTTATACAGAGAAATCAAGCAAAGTCTGGCCGATATGGAAAAGCTATTTTCGCTACTCGATCAACATCGTGAAGTGGCAGACCAGGATGATGCCAAGGCACTCCACATTGATCATGGCAAGGGCGGTACGATCCAATTTTCTCAGGTTAATTTTAGTTACGAAACCAATCGCCAGATCTTGTTTGATATCGATTTTACGATTGCCACAGGCACCACTACGGCGGTAGTGGGTCATAGCGGCTCAGGCAAATCAACGCTCTCGCGTTTGTTGTTCCGCTTTTACGATATCCAGAGCGGCAGCATTCATATCGACGGGCAAGAAATTCGTAGCATCACCCAAAGTTCTTTGCGTAACGCTATTGGCATCGTGCCGCAAGATACCGTTTTATTTAATGACAGTATTGAATACAACATCGCCTATGGCAAACCAGGCGCTAGTCGTGAAGAGGTGATCGCCGTTGCGCGTGCTGCGTATATTCATGAGTTCATTGAAAGCCTGCCGGACGGCTATGCCACTCCAGTCGGAGAACGCGGATTGAAATTATCTGGCGGTGAAAAACAACGCGTAGCCATCGCCCGCACGCTACTCAAAAATCCTTCCATCATGATTTTTGATGAAGCAACCTCGGCATTAGATTCTAAATCCGAGCAAATGATACAAATGCAGCTCAAAGAAATTGCTAAGACACGCACCAGTCTAGTCATTGCACATCGCCTCTCTACCATCATCGACGCAGAGCAAATTTTGGTCATGGACAAAGGTCGCATCGTTGAGCGCGGCACCCACCAGCAATTATTGGCGCAGGCGGGTGCTTATTCTCAAATGTGGGAAAGACAACAAAATCGCCCGGACGAGTCTGAGGATGACGAACTTGATGATCAGCTAAGTGATGGATTGAATAACGAGCAGCTGAATAGGGGTCTCAACACCCGCAACGAGACCACGCCAGCATGATCCGGCGCCTATTTTGAAGATGTCGCTAAGCCAAGCAAGCAACTCACTACGGAAATCTGGATAAGCGCACAGTAATACTCTTTAAAGCAGCACTTTGTAGATGGACTTTTAACGGTACCTGCGAACTGAGAGCTGAGAAATGAAATTGCTGATGTTGCTTAGATTAACTTAATCTTGGCTTAAAAATAATACTCGTAGTGGGTATATTTTAGTTGTCCATGACTTTGCTGCTCTATAAGATGTTTTTAATAAAAATAATAGGGAGTATATTAAAATCACTGCATCTTCAGGTCATATTAAGCTAAGCTATTGCCGTTCCGATATCAACTAGTTGTCGCAAAGCATTGTCGGCACAGAGTTTGCTACAGATAGCTTAGAACTGACTCAGCTCGCGTCGGCAGATACAATAAACAATGGTCATGGCTTAAAGGTATTCTGGCACAGAGGCAAAATTGCGCAGCGCAACAGCTTATCTGGTTCGTTCTAAAAGTTTTTAAATCGTCTCAAATTCAAGATTTAATTTGTAAATAATCCCCCTACTATGGGGTGGAATTATCCCAGGCTCAGGAGAAATAATGAAAGTACCAACACAAAAGCTGATGTTTCCCGCATTACTGCTGGCCTTACTCGTGAGCGCCTGCAGTCGCCAGGTAGAAGTCAAGATCGGTGTCGTGGCACCTATGACAGGCTCCTTGGCGCACAACGGTCAAGACATTGCCCATGGCGCGCAAATCGCGGTGGAAGAGCTAAACGAGGATGGTGTTTTTATTAAAGGAAAACGAGCGCACTTCAGTTTGGTGATTGAGGACGATAAAGCTTCCGCCGACGAAGGCAAAGCTGCGGCGCAACGGCTAGTTGATGCGGGTGTGGTCGCAGTGTATGGACATTTTAATTCGGGCGTCACGATTCCGGCCGCGCCGATTTATGCCAAGGCGGGTATTCCACAAATGTCGGCATCGACTAATCCCCAGTTCACCCGCATGGGATTGTCTACAGTGTTCCGTATTGGTGCAGATGATATCGAGCAAGGCGCGACATTGGGGCGTATTGCGACCGAGAAGTTAAAAGCCAAAACCGTATTCGTGGTTGACGATGGTTCTCTCTTTGGCGTCGGCTTGGTGGCCGAGGTGCTGAAGATGCTCGATGCTAAAAAAATCAATTCTGGCAAAGAGTCTGTTACGCCAACAACAGTCAACTACAGCAGCTTAATGAAAAAAATTACTGATCTGAATCCAGAGGTAATTATTTATGGCGGTGACGAACCGGTGGGCCTTGGTTTGTTAAAAGAACTACGCACTAACGGTTCCAACGCCAAATTTCTGGTCGGTGATGGTTTATGTGAGGGTTCTACAATCAAAGCTGCCGCGGGCAACGCCGATCGTAATTTCTTCTGCACGGTAGCGGGTGTGCCGCCGTCTTGGTTGTCCGGCGGCGCTGCTTTCATTCAAAAATATCGTGCCAAGTATGGCGAGCCAGGTGCCATGTCGCCGATTTCTTATGATGGTATCCACGTATTTGCACAAGCTATGCAAAAAGCAGGTTCGATTGATCCTGCAGTATTTGTCCCCGAGCTCAAGAAAGATTCTTTTGACGGCAAAATCCAAGGCACTATCGAGTTTGATGCAAAGGGCGATATTAAAGACGGTACGGTCGTCATTTATGAATCTGTCGGTGGCAAGCTCACTGAAGTGAGTAGTATCTTTTAATAAGCTTGATTAGCTACACCATTAAAATAGCAGAAAATAAGTTACGCAAATAAGGACGCCACACCATTGAGTTGAATCTCATCGTGTGGCGTTTTTTTTGCCAGATGATCGTCAATCAGCATAAGATACTGCTATGGAAACCAAATGGCTGGAAGACTTCGTCTCTTTGGCTGAAACCAATAGTTTCAGCCGCTCCGCCGAGTTGCGACACGTCACGCAACCGGCTTTTTCACGTCGCATACAATCGCTGGAGGCCTGGCTAGGCAGCGATCTGATTGATCGCACTTCTTACCCCACCAGATTAACCCATGCGGGTGAGATTTTTTATGAGCAAGCCATCGCTATGCTGGGGCAGATCAACAATGCGCGCGCGCTATTGCGAGGTAAGCGTACTACTACGCAGACCACAGTTGATTTTGCTGTACCTCACACTTTATCCCTGACCTATGTACCAAAATGGCTGACCGGACTGGAATCTGCTTTTGGTGAAATCAATAGTCGCTTGCTTGCACTGAATGTGCATGATGCCGTGATGAGTCTAGTGGAGGGTGGCTGTGATTTGCTGCTGTGTTATCACCATCCGCGCCAACCTTTATTGCTGGACTCTGGTCAGTACGAGATGATTAGTATGGGTTCTGAAGCACTGCGCGCCTATGCTCGTTGCACTAAAGCTGGTCTGCCAGAATTTAGCTTGCCCGGCACAGAACGTTCGCCTTTACCCTTTTTGGCGTACGCCAATAATGCCTATCTGGGACGCATGGTGGACTTAATTTTAAACGACGCCCGTATTCCTTTACATTTTGAAAAGTGCTACGAAACTGATATGGCCGAAGGTTTAAAAATGATGGCCTTAGAAGGGCGAGGTGTGGCTTTTTTGCCCGAGTCCGCAGTCAGTCGTGAGCTAAAGCAAAAACAATTAGCGCGTGCTGATGGTGGGTCTAATGCGTGGGAAGTAGAGATGGAAATCCGTCTCTACCGCGAGAAACCTTCTACCCAGCGCCCCGGTAAATTAATCGTTGGACGGCTTTGGGATTATCTGGCGCAATTGCACGGCGCTCATAGCGGAGCGGAGCTGAAATTCGCTAAGAAAATAGTCAAAAAATAAGCTGAATCAAAAAAACTGTAATGCGTCAATATGAAAAATAATTGCCGGACCTGCGATGTATCTGGCAAGATTTTTGTCAGGTTTTAGCACTACTATTTGGCAAAAAAACTAGCTTAAATATATCTATGCATTTGCTGCATATATACATGCAAACAAAGCATTGGCGACAGCGAGATCAGTTGTCCTACACTGCATCACGTTATCGGAATGCCGCTTTTAAAAAACGTTTTAAAGTACAAATGATGGGTCGCAATGCGTCGCAATTTGTCACATTAAGTTCGTGTTTTAGAGATCAACAAGTTCTGGTCGTTAGTATTGAACGTCGAATATCGTTAACTCATTTAATTAAACAAGTCAGTCAAACAAGTCAGGAGACATACCATGTCCAGCCAACACCAAATACCATCTTATCTTACCCCTCATGAGACAGGTCCTTGGTCCGTTTATTTAGAGCAAATTGATCGCGTCACCCCTTATCTCGGACACTTATCGCGTTGGGTAGAAACCCTCAAACGTCCTAAGCGTATTCTCATCGTCGATGTGCCTATCGAACGCGATGACGGTAGTATTTCTCACTTTGAGGGCTATCGCGTACAACACAACACGTCCCGCGGCCCAGGTAAAGGTGGCGTGCGTTTTCACCAAGATGTGACCCTGTCAGAAGTGATGGCGTTGTCTGCTTGGATGACGATTAAGAATTCTGCTGTCAACGTACCATACGGCGGTGCTAAAGGTGGTATCCGTGTCGATCCAAAAACACTCTCGCGTGGCGAACTGATGCGTATGACGCGTCGTTACACCTCAGAGATCGGCATCATCATCGGACCGGATAAAGATATTCCTGCGCCAGACGTCAATACCAACGAACAAACGATGGCGTGGATGATGGACACCTATTCCATGAATGAAGGTCGCACAGCTACCGGTGTAGTAACCGGCAAGCCAATTTCACTCGGTGGTAGTTTGGGTCGCCGTGAAGCAACCGGACGTGGTGTATTCGTAGTCGGTTGCGAAGCTGCGGCGAAACGTAATTTAAATATCGCCGGCGCGAAAATCGCAGTCCAAGGTTTTGGTAACGTTGGCGGTATCGCCGGTCGTTTATTTGCAGAAGCTGGCGCAAAAATCGTTGCTGTACAAGATCACGGCGGCACCGTATTCCACTCGTTTGGCTTGGATGTGCATAAATTGCTCGATCATGTGGCAGCCGTCGGCAGCGTTGCGGGCTTTGAAGGTGCAGAAGCAGTTTTGCCGAATGAAGATTTCTGGGGCGTTGATTGTGACATCCTGATCCCTGCTGCGCTAGAACAGCAAATTACTGAAGCCAATGCCAACAAGATTCGCGCCAAAATTATTCTGGAAGGTGCGAATGGTCCAACTACGCCCGTCGCCGATGATATTTTGCGTGATAAAGGTGTATTGGTCGTGCCTGACGTAATTGCTAATGCCGGTGGTGTGACGGTAAGTTATTTTGAATGGGTACAGGATTTCTCTAGCTATTTCTGGCAAGAAGATGAGATTAATCAACGCCTGACACGGATCATGAAAGAAGCCTTTAACGCAGTATGGCAAATCACTGAAGAAAAAGATGTCTCTCTGCGCACTGCAGCGTTTATTATTGGTTGTTCCCGAGTTTTGCAAGCACGCGAAGTACGTGGTTTATATCCATAATATCTAGTATTAAATAGTTCGTACCATTCCACTATCGGTTAATTAATCATAGCGATAGTGGAAAAATAACATCCATCAATCGCTTCTGCGGTGATGGATGTCTTGTCATATTTGGCTTGCCTTATTGTTGTAGTAAGTTTCATGTTTGTGGCACGTATTTTGCTGATATTTTTACCTTGCTTTGAGTAAATTTATTTTTTTCATATCAAGGCATGAGATTGTTTTGTGGGATTAGTTCTTTTCTGTTGAGTCAAACGGGTATTTGCACTTACCATCCTGAGTTTTGCACAGAAGTAACTTCTGTATCACCTGAGGAATCAAGATGAAAGTAAAGCATAGTATTAGCAAAATAGGCATGTTCTTTGTGCTGAGTTGTTGCGTCACGCTTGCAAACGCTGCCGATACGCTCACCCATATCAAAGATACCCAAACGATCACGATTGCTCATCGTGAGGCGTCGTCTCCGTTCTCTTACTTATCTGAAAACAAAAAACCGATTGGCTACTCCATCGATATCTGCCTCAGGATTGTCGACGCCATCAAAAAAGAACTCAAACTACCGCAGCTCAAAGTTAATTATTTATTAGTAACTGGTAGCACACGTATCCCAAGTATTGTTGAAGGTAAAGCCGATCTGGAGTGTGGCTCAACCACCAATAATGCAGAACGACGCAAGCAAGTCGCTTTCACCATCCCACATTTTTTTGCGACCTCCCGCATGCTGGTTCGTGCAGATTCCGGCATCAATAACTGGACCGATCTTAAAGAAAAAACCGTTGTCACGACCAAAGGGACAACCTCAGTCAAACTCTTGGGTGACCGCGACAAAGTACGTTCACTTGGATTGAAGCTGGTAGAGGCAAACGATCACAATAATTCTTTTGCGATGGTTGAGTCAGGTCAGGCAGCAGCTTTCCCAATGGATGATGTTCTGCTGTATGGCTTAAGAGCCAATAGCAAAGACCCAAGCAAATTTGTCATTGTTGGTGATGGTTTATCCACTGAGCCTTACGCCATTATGCTGCGCAAAGACGACCCTGCATTTAAGGCATTTGTTGATCGTGAAATCGCCAACCTCATGGCAGATGGCGATATCAACAAGTTGTACACAAAATGGTTTCAGCAACCGGTGCCACCCAAATCGACCAATCTGAATATGCCAATGGGATTTTTGTTGAGGGACACTATACGTTTCCCGTCCGATAAAGTGGCAGATTAATTTGGCGAAATCTAAGGAAAAAAGAAGTCGACAAAATAAGTCGGCAAATCAAAAAAATTGCGGTGCTGAAATAGATCAAAAACTTACTCCATTAAGCTGTCTTTTACATGCAACTGGTAAGTAATATCACGTACCGCAAAAGGGAGAAAAAACGTTTTCTGTATAAGTGGTTTTGGTAAACTCGTTATGTAATATTTTCGATGTAACTCTTGGAGACTGTATGAAATTATCGACATTATTTTCTGTTCTGGTAACTGCTGGTGTAATCGTAGGAACTGTAGGTGCAGCACAAGCGCAAGAAACTGGAACACTGAAAAAAATTAAAGAAACAGGCACGATTACCCTCGGTGTGCGTGACTCTTCCATCCCTTTTTCTTACCTCGATGACAAACAGTCATATCAAGGTTATTCGGTTGATCTGTGCCTCAAAGTGGTCACAGCAATCCAAAAACAATTAGGTTTGACCGCACTCAATGTCAAGCTCAATCCAGTAACTTCTGCCACACGTATTCCTTTGATGGCAAACGGCACGGTCGATCTGGAGTGCGGCTCCACGACTAACAATGTAGAACGTCAAAAGCAAGTTGCCTTTGCACCGACTACCTTCGTTACTGCAAACCGTATTTTGTCTAAAAAATCCTCAGGTGTAAAAACTTTGGCAGACTTGCGTGGCAAATCGGTTGTGTCAACCTCAGGTACTTCTAACCTCAAGCAATTAACCCAACTCAATGCAGATCAAAATCTGGGCATTAATATTTTGCCAGCCAAAGATCATGCTGAAGCGTTCTTGATGGTAGAAACTGGTCGCGCTGTCGCTTTTGTCATGGATGATATTTTGTTGGCGTCTTTAGCAGCGAATTCCAAAGCACCTGCTGATTATGAAATCAGCAAAGAAGCGCTGTCAGTTGAGCCGTACGGCATCATGATGCGTAAAGATGACGCACCGTTTAAAGCTGTTGTTGATAAAGCAGTTGCTAACGTCCTGACTTCAGGTGATATCAACCGTATTTATCACAAATGGTTTTTACAACCAATCCCACCTAAAGGTATTTCTTTGAACTGGCCAATGTCAGACCAATTTAAAGCGGTGATTGCTAAGCCTACGGATTCTGGCGAGCCATCAGCTTATGCCGTTGTTCCTGAAGCACAAAAAGCAGTATTGAAAAAGAAAAAGTAATTTTATAAAAATATGGAATGAGCCATCGCATAACGGGGGGCACTAAGCCTCCCGTTTTGTTTTGAGTGTTAAATGATCGGCCATTTTGGAAGGGACAAAGAATGAACTATAACTGGAACTGGAATATCTTTTGGGAGGCGGCGCCAGATGGCGGCGGCACCTATTTTGATTCATTGATCTCGGGTATGTTGTGGACCTTAGCGACCGCAGCCTTAGCCTGGATCATTGCGCTTTTTTTAGGCGCTGTCATCGGCACCATACGCACCGCACCGAATAAATGGGCCGCGCGTCTTGCCAATGGGTATGTGGAATTATTTAGAAATATTCCGCTACTGGTACAAATGTTTTTATGGTATTTCGTCATGCCAGAACTGGTACCGACGGAAATGGGTAACTGGCTGAAGTCTTTACCGAATGCACCGTTTGTTACTGCGGTATTGAGTCTGGGTTTCTTTACCTCGGCACGAGTAGCTGTTCAAGTATCAGCGGGTATCAACGCCTTACCTCGTGGTCAGAAAATGGCTGGCACTGCCTTAGGTTTAACGCTCCCACAAACGTATCGCTATGTCTTGTTGCCAATGGCGTTCCGCATTATTTTGCCTGCGCTCACCAACGAATTAGCAGCGATTATTAAAAATAGTTCTGTCGCTTTGACCATCGGTTTGATGGAGTTGACTGCCAGTGCGCGTTCAATGCAAGAATTTTCTTTTCAGGTATTTGAGGCGTTTAGTGCTGCTACGCTAATCTACTTAATGGTATCGGTCATTGCGATCATGCTCTCTAATTTATTGGAAAAGAAAACCGCTGTTCCAGGGTTTATCACGTCCGGCTCTGCTAATGCGGGAGGACATTAATCATGTTTAGTAATTTTGATTTTGATGTCATTCAGCGTTCTTGGGTTTATCTGTTTAAAACAGGGATGTCGTTCACGCTAGAACTGACATTTCTGGCGATGACTGGTGGTATCGTTCTTGGTACTTTGTTGGCGATGATGCGCCTGTCCAGTATTAAGCCGATCAAATTTATCGCCACGACCTATGTCAATATCATGCGCTCCATTCCTCTGGTGCTGGTGATTTTCTGGTTCTATTTCTTGGTGCCTTATTTAGGCGCATGGGTTATCGGTTCCAAAGAGCCTGTGCAAGTCGGTGCGTTTTCATCTTGCCTGATTACCTTCGTGATGTTTGAGGCGGCCTACTATTGCGAAATTATGCGCTCTGGTATTCAGTCGATTCCACGCGGACAAATCTGGGCTGGCTATGCCATCGGGATGAACTACTGGCAAACCATGGGTAACATCGTATTGCCGCAAGCCTTCCGCAATATGATCCCGGTTTTGCTGACACAAACCATCGTCTTATTCCAAGACGTATCGCTGGTTTATGTACTGTCGATTCCTGATTTTGTAGGCGCTGCTTCTAAGATCGCGCAACGTGACGGACGATTAGTGGAAATGTATTCCTTTGTCGCCGTCGTGTACTTCGTTCTTTGTTTTGCGTTGTCGGCACTGGTTAAAAAATTACAAGAAAAAGTCGCGATTATTCGCTGACCAATTACTTATTTAGATAAAAACATTTTAAAGAGCGTTTAGAAAAACGTTTGGAGAAGATCATGATTAAATTAAATAACGTCAGCAAATGGTACGGTCAATTCCAAGTATTGACTGACTGCACTACGCAAGTTACTAAAGGTGAAGTCGTTGTGGTCTGCGGCCCATCTGGTTCTGGTAAATCTACCTTGATTAAAACTGTCAACGGACTGGAGCCTTTCCAAAAAGGCGACATTACGGTGGATGGTATTTCTGTCGGTGATCCAAAGACCAATTTGTCCAAATTGCGTGCGCGCATCGGGATGGTATTTCAGAACTTTGAGTTGTTTCCGCATTTGTCGATTCGTCAGAATCTGACCATAGGCCAAGTCAAAGTCTTGGGGCGTTCAGAAGAAGAGGCGACAGAAAAAGGTCTTAAGTATTTAGACCGTGTTGGCCTGATTGCGCAAAAAGATAAATTCCCTGGCCAATTGTCCGGTGGTCAGCAACAACGTGTAGCCATTGCCCGTGCTTTGTCGATGGATCCGATTGCCATGTTGTTTGATGAGCCAACTTCTGCGCTCGATCCAGAAATGATTAACGAGGTGTTGGATGTTATGGTGGGTTTGGCGCAGGAAGGTATGACGATGATGGTCGTAACGCATGAGATGGGCTTCGCCAAAAAAGTCGCCAATCGCATCGTCTTCATGGACAAAGGTCTGATCGTGGAAGATTGCGCCAAGGATGAATTCTTTAATGCGGCCCGCTCTGAGCGTGCACGTGATTTCCTGGCTAAGATTATTCACTAAGTCCGAACTAAACTCTTCGCTATTAAGGACGATTACTGCAGACGACTACCGGATTTAATCCGCCATTTTGGCTTAAGTCCGGTGCTGATCCCAGTTTGCGATACGGTTTTGTAAGCAATAAATTTAATATATGATCTTGTGAGGAAGATCCTCAGTGTTCTAATGGAATGGACGCCCTCTTTCAAACGGCATCGATGTGCCAAAATGGGAGCGGCAACACCCCCTAAATGAAAGGAGCGTCCAAAATGATCATTACTACAATTGGAATCGATTTAGCTAAAAATGTATTTCAAATTCATGGCGTTGATGCGCATGGAAATGCCGTGCTTCGAAAGAAACTAGATCGGTCTAAGATGGCGGCGTTTTTTATTCGATTACAACCATGTTTAATTGGTATGGAAGCGTGTGGCAGTGCCCATTACTGGGGACGGAAGTTGAGCGCAATGGGGCATACGGTGAAAGTCATGGCACCTCAGTTTGTGAAACCCTATGTTAAGACAAATAAAAATGGTGCTGCCGATGCTGAAGCAATCTGCGAAGCCGTCGATCGACCCAATATGCGCTTCGTTCCGATAAAAACGGACGAACAACAAGCTGTTCTCTCATTGCACCGGGTGCGTCAATCTTTTATTAAAGTGAGGACGGCGCAAGCAAACCAGATTCGCGGTTTGCTGTCCGAGTTCGGCATTATCATCGCGCAAGGAATAACGAACATTGCCAAGCGCCTCCCAGAAGTCATGGAAAAATCAGATTTACCGCCAAGCTTTCGAGATCTTCTGCAGCGTTTATATAATCACTTGAAAGACATTGATAAACAGGTCGATGAGATGGATGAAAAAATTCAGCAATGGCACCGCTCTTCAGAGGCGAGCAGAAAGCTTGCTGAAATCCCAGGAATAGGTCCCATCACTGCCACCGCATTGGTGGCATCAATTGGCGATGCTAAGAACTTCGAGAACGGGCGTCAGCTAGCTGCATGGCTAGGGCTTGTTCCGCGACAGCACTCCAGTGGTGGCAAATCAGTGCTTCTAGGCATCAGCAAACGGGGCGACACTTATTTACGCACACTGCTGATTCATGGAGCAAGAGCAGTGATCCGATTTGCCGAAGCTAAGCCATCGACTACCTGGCTTAATAAGTTACTTGGTCGACGAAATAAGAATGTCGCTGCGGTCGCTCTGGCGAATAAAAATGCAAGAGTAGTATGGGCGTTATTAACGCGTGATGAGCAAAGATTCCGATCCGATTATGCACCGTCTCCCGCCGGTGCATAATCGAACCGGATGAGAATAAACTTATAAAAAGTGAAATAAATAATAGTACTTATGTAGGAAGACGAAAGGCCTTCCATAGGTTGTGCAGGCAAGATGAAGTGATGGCAAACAAGGTTAGACCGTGGTCAAGAAAACCTGTAACACGACATGCGCTTCGAGCGCGTGGTTCTGATTAGGACTTGACCAGCATATTCCATCAGGGACAGAGGCAAAAGCCTCAATGAAAGTCCGGATATATGACTGCAATCTTACCTTTATGTTCATCATCGATTTAATGCTTGGCAAACTGAGGGCGTCCATATATGTCGTGTCGCACCAACCACTCGTATGCCAGCCGTTCACAGAACTTTTCATCCAGGGGCTCCCAATGTACTTTATTCCATCGGTACATCACAGAACTGTCACTCGCATAGGTATCCTCTTGCCTCAATACGTCGGCATAATCATGTGGGCGAAAATTAGACATATAACCCTCCCATGACGTTTTTTGTAGAGATGCGCAATACGCCCTTCGGCCTCGGTAACATTATGTGAGGAACATAAACAAGTTCTAGGGATTCAATCCAACGCGAATGCGCCAATTTTGGAATGAATACGTGATTGGAGTAGATAAAAGTGGCTATTTTTAAAAGTGTTTGATTCATAGTTCTGGGGGATGATTAATAGGTTACCAAAATAGGTATAGCAACCGTCTCTCCCAAAATCTTCACACACCTTACCTATCGCTTAGACAACAACGAATCTCGTGCTGGCTCGGGAATGGTGGCCTCCAGCCTCATGAATCTGTTGATGAGACAACTGTGCTACCTAAATCATCAACACTTTTTTCACTACTTAAAATGATTCGTTTCGTATCAGTTGGCACAGCTAGCACGGATGATTTACTCGCCAGTAAAAAAACTTATCGGTCGTCTTCAGCCTGGACAGATTCCTAGCAGCCGGCCCACATTTTTGTAGTCTCTTCTATGGAGCTTTTTGCTTTTTCAAGAACGATATTTTTTAAGTTACACGCTTTGCGAGTTAACGAGTATTCATCAGGAACGGCATCCATATCTCTCAACGCTATATGGCCATTTCCTTGGTCCGCAGCACTGAGCTAAAAACCTAGATTTGATATAGGTTTATAAAAAAGAAGAGCATCACATCGCCAGACTGCGTCACAATTTTCTGAAGAACGAGAAGCACGCATTTTTAGTGTTCATAGCGGGCTGTTTGGCTGTCATGGCTGTTGGACTAGCAATAGCTGTATCTGCTATTTTTTTATGAACTAGTCTGCACTCTGGTCAAGATTTTCGAAAGTAGCCTAGCGACCGCTTTTTTTAACTCTAGAACGCGCGCCAGCGGCAAGGCAACGGGACATGGTCAAGTTGTATTTCCACCAAACGAAGGATTTACTGGTCCGCACACACGAGTATCGAAATTAAAACTGAGCTCTGCCATTTAAGGTGACAAAAAGCTGGTGCTCAACGAGGTCTCGCGCGACAATTCAAACATTTGTTAAGACCAAATGTCCAAAACTGCCAGCGATTTGATACTGAAGATTAAAAGTTGGTTCAAGAAAACCGATTGATTACGTACGAAATCACCACAGTGGTGTTGGCGCGCACTCAATATTGACCAGATAAACGCAGTTATACGCACTGAATATTGACCAGGTAAATTAACCTATCCTTGCAGTTTTGACTGCGAGGGAATTCAAGGTGATTACCATGGGA
>NZ_JBEONP010000052.1:0-30269 GCF_040544435.1 Undibacterium sp. GrIS 1.2 | reverse complement strand
GGCAACTTTCGACTGGCTGGTCAAAAGGCAGAATGCTATCGCATCTGACCCTTTGACTTTTTATTCAATGTTGCTCTTCGTACTTGAATCCGCCCCTATTTCAAGTAAAAAATTGGGGAGTATATGATTTTTGTTGGATTTGACTTAGCGCGATACACTCTTTCACCGATTTCCATCATCTACTAAAAACGATACCATTGATGACTACTTCTTTACCCGATACGCCTTCCGATATTCATGTCCATCCCGATGCTGCTGATGTCGGTTCAACGACGGCTGCGTTTACTTTCCGTGATGCGGTGCTGGTGGATGCGGACGTGATTGCTGCTATGGTCAACAGCGCTTATCGTGGCGATAGCAGTCGTCAGGGCTGGACGACGGAGGCGGACTTGTTGCAGGGCGTGCGTACCAATGCAGATGAAATCCGCGATCAGATCGCCGCTGCCGGATCGTTTATTTTGTTGTGTTTGCAGGATCAGGCAATCGTCGGTTGCGTGCATTTGAAGCAGCAGCAAGATGCGGCGTATTTGGGGATGTTTGTGGTGCGCCCGCATTTGCAGGGCAAGGGCATCGGCAAACAGTTTATGCAGCAGGCAGAAAGCGCCGTACAGCAACGTTGGGGCGTGACTAAAATCTGGATGACAGTGATTAACGTTCGTCATGAGTTGCTGGCGTATTACGAGCGGCGCGGCTATGTTCGCACGGGACGCTTAAGTCCTTTTCCGGTTGAGGACAGGCAAGAAATCTTGCTGGCTGGTGCGCTGCAGTTTGAAGAATTAGAGAAAATCTTAAGCTAATGTTTTGAGCTAATGTGTTCAGTTGCCACTGGCCAGATTAGCAAAGCGATAGCCTTGCACAATCGGTGTAAGTGTTTAGAAGTTCACTACATGTAACTGATGGACAGGTCGCACAAAGGCATGCTGGCGGCTGATCGCTGCGACTTCGTCATACCAATACACCGCGGCAGACGTGACCTCATTGCCTTTGTCTGATCCAGGCATCGAATTCATTGCAACCATGCGGCCTACCTGATGACGGTCTTCCAAATGATGCCATGTCTGTTCGCAGGCATCGACCAGTTTGTTGGCTTTGCCACTGAGCATCCATGCTTGCGCTAATGTACCTAAGGGAGCGTCGTACAAAGACCCTAACCACAGCGCCTGATTAACATCATGCGTCAGTGGCACGACGGCACCATCTGCCTGCACAATCAGGATTGGCGCTACCTCTGTCACTTGCCTGACCGGCAGCGCCGGTACCAGGTGATGGCGATAATGGTGCAGCTGTTGCAGACTGATCGCATCGACATGCACAGCGACGCCTAACTGTTCGCCCAAGCGAGTCGCTTCTGCGATGGCGACTAATAATTCCAACGTATCGGGGCGGGCATCGGGCAGGGTGTCTGCAGCGCGGCCATACAGCGTCAGCGGATGCACCTGCACGCTACGTGCGCCTTGTTGCGCTGCGAGTTTGACGACAAATTCCAGGCTATCAACATTGTGTTGTGTCAGCGTAAAAATAAATCCAAAGCCCACGCCAGAGTCCCGTATCACCGACAGGTTGGCCAGCGTTTTTGCATAAGCGCCTTGCCGTCCGCGCATGAGGTCATGCTCTTGCGGTGTGCCATCAATCGATACCGCCACCACGTCTAGCAGGTGACAAATTTTTGCCCATCGCTGCGATGTCGCGAGCATACCGTTGGTGGTGATGCTGGTTAGCATGCCAAGCTCACGTGCCCGGCTTAACAAGCTGGGTAGTTCGGGATACAACAAGGGTTCGCCACCGGACACAGCAAGCTGCTGATACCCTAGCAATGCCGCATCTTGCATACACGCCGTCAACATCTCCAGCCCCAATTGCTCGCTTACTTGGGGGGATGACGACGTGTAGCAATGCGCGCATGCCAGGTTGCAGCGCCGGGTCGGATGCAACTGCAAAACAGGTGCAACGCCGGTCGGGCTGCTGATGCCAGAGAGCGTATCAGTGTTGGACAGATCAGCCACCAATATTACCCATGCGATTGAGTTGTCCGGCAAGATTACCCAGATGTTGCACATCGGTCAGCTTGCCAGTAACGTCGCCAAAGTCCAGCTGCATACGCAATACGTCGGGGAAGGGAATACCGTCAATAATGATTTTTGGTGGATGTACGTCACCGCCATGCACGCGATGCCATTTCAGCCAGAGCAAAATATCGTTACCGCAAGTTGGAACATCATCGCCGTAATAGGCCAGCGATAATTGCACGCCAGTTGCGTTGTTGCCGCCGACTACTTTTGCACCGATCACATGGGCGGGTGACTGATCCATATTTTTTGCAATTTCGCGTACCGATTCCTCGGTCAAGCTACGGTTTTTCCACGCACTTAATAGTTTTTCCGAACCACGTAGTTTTTGGTTCGATGTGTCATTTGCCATTACAATCTCCTAATGAAAAGTATCAAAAAGTTTTGAAAAATTTTGAAAAAACTCACCAACTTGCACAAGTGCGCGTTGGAGAACTTCACATTAGGTGATAAAAATGACAATGCAAATTATTTAAATAAATGACAACAAAGATTTAGATAGCTTTTTTGCAAGCATTGCCAGATTTGAATAAAAAAGCTTACTGATAGATGAGCTTGATAGCGGGCATTGCCTGCTGAGGTTGCTGAAGAAGTAACGTAGTAATTGGGAACTCCTAAAACCCCCATACTCGGGCGCACCGCGTCAAGGTTGCAAATCTGCCTAGCGTTGCATCTCGATTAAAACGTTTTTAGAGGCTCCGATTTAGCACGTCCAATGATATTGAGGCTTACAGGCCAATATCTCGCCAGAAGCCGCAGAATGATTGGACATCCTAAATCCAATATTCGACAGCGAATCTACCTAAAGATTAGCTACTACTGCAACTACTGCCACAGCTACTACCGCAACTGCTACCACTATCCCCAGAACTGCCGCTATCGCAAGAACTTCCGACATCAAACACATTACCGCCGTCAGAGGATGAGCTAACGGCACTCGCTCTGGCGGCGGCTTCTGCTTGACGCCGATAGACTTCATACATCGCCGCGCTGATAAAGCCGGCCGTCATCAATTCCATTACATCCAGGCTGGCAGGGAAAATCATTTTTCCCTCAGCGCTACCATCGCTATTTAGATGGCGATAACCAAACTTGCCCGCGGCTGCCTGGTAAGCATAACCACCTGGCATTTTCAATTTTCTATCCAGCGCAAACAACGCTGGCACACTGGTGCTGGCCAACGCCAGTCCCTCAGACCGCCGCGCCTGCACTAGTGTGGTGGCCAGCGCTTTGTCGATAGACTCGCCCATTTCGCCAGCTTCGATGTGCGGGATGTCTCTGCCAAAATGCTTACGGCAGAACATCCCCAATCCCGCTTGCGACAGCGCGCTCCACGCATGCCAGACCGAGTCCGCCGCTTTCGATGGCAACGCACAAGCTTGCTCGCTGTGTTTAACGCAATCGAAAAACATCATCAAGCCTTCTGCCGCCCGCATAAAAAAAACGGCATCACGAGGGATGCCGGGGAATTCTCTGCTTGCCATGGTTTGCCAAAATCCGAATAAATTATCGGGGATATCGCTGAGGGCTTTTTGATATTTCGACCGGCGAATGATATGTTGCGACCGTAAGGTGTTGATCTGATCTCTGATATTTTCTAACATTATTATTGTTCTCCTTTGGTTAAATTCCTTTTTTTATGACTTTATCATAGGAGTCAAATGTGACGATTGTGTGACGTGGCACTAAGGACTTTTACGTAGTTGCTTTAATGTCGTATGTTTGAATATCGAATATCTAAACGAGCCGGTACCGTCACAATAAACTTAACGGTGCGTTCAGCAAAATACTTATCTGGACGCTTCGTAATTTTGTTGTAGCGTACTAAGCAAACCATCCGACGCATCTTCAATATAATCAAGCACTACATCAAAACCACGTCCGCCACCGTAATACGGGTCAGGTACTTCGTCGGCTTTACTCTGCGTTGCATATTGCATCATCAGACCTAGCTTGTGACGATACTCGATTGGACAAGCAGCTTCTAACAAGGCCAGGTTAGCTTTGTCCATCGCCAGAATTAAATCAAATTGGGCAAAATCTCCAAGCGCTACTTTGCGCGCTCGCTGCTGGGATAAATTGATGCCACGTTTTGCCGCAAATTCTTGCGACCGCAGATCCGGGGGCTCGCCCACGTGGTAGGCATGCGTGCCGGCAGAATCGATCAAGAACGCGTCGGCCAAACCGGCCGCTTCTATCTTGCTGCGGAATACGCCTTCCGCCGTCGGTGAGCGACAAATATTGCCCATGCAGACAAAGAGAACAGCGGTATTTTTTATTGTGTTCATGATGTGGTTTTAGTGGATTAGTAGATACTGATATAGGTACAAAGTAGCGCACTACAGCATCACCAGCAGACAGTTATGCCATCAAAAAAATGCCAACACAAGTAGCGACTCCACCAGTCCAGATCAAGGTGCGTAGAGTAGAAAAATTCATCAGATAGGCTCCGGTATACAACAAACGTAAAGCAATAAAAACGACCGCCAGACTATCAATACGTCCTTGATCCGCATGCGCTTGCTGTGCCATTACAACCGCTGCAATAAATAAAGGCAAGGCTTCAAAACTATTACTCTGCGCAGCATTAGCACGCTGCTGCCAGCCAGTTAAATTTTTTGCCCACTCGCGTGGATTGTCGTTGTTGTACCTGCCAGCATGACGCGCTAATTTGGCAGAGCTACTTTTTGCTAAACCCACAGTAATTACTGGTAAAGCACAGGCCACGAGTACGCACCAATTTGCAATTGTCATTTTATTTTCTCCTATTCATTTCAATTATTATTAAATCTAACAGAAAGCACTTGCCGGTAAAAACCTAGTTTCATCGCAATAGTAAGATAAATCAGATCGATTTACACAGACAGATCAAAGTACTGATGCAGTCTAAGACCTGAGCGGATAGATAGCGAATCGTCAGCATAAGAGAGCCGTGACAAGATCGATAAAAGATCGATAAAAGAGCGATAAATATCCGCTGTAACATTTAGCAACACATTCCTTGTCAACACAAATCGATTCCATCGCGTTCTAGACATACGTAGACTAACTACGGAAAACAAACCAACCAAACTCAAGAACAGGATCTATCATGAACAAGCTAATCGCCGCTCTCGTTGCTACTACCTTCGCCATGGGTACAGCGTTCGCACAAACACCAGCACCAGCAGCTAAGCCAGCAGCGCCAGCAACTGCGGCACCAGCAGCAAGTGCAGCTCCAGCAGCAGCTCCTGCTGCATCAGCACCAGCTGCTGAGAAAAAGATGAAGAAGCATCACCACAAAAAAGCAGCATCTGCAACAGAAACACCAGCAGCGTCTGCACCAGTAGCTCCAGCGAAGTAATTCGCAACAGTCAGCTATCGCATTGAGATAGCTGACAATGTTAAAAAATCGGCGTGATGAGCGCCGATTTTTTTGCGCTCTACGTTTGCAGAACCCAAGGCAGCGCTCAAACTATGTTGCCCAGTTCATACACTTCAATCGCTGTCGGTAAATTGTCCTCATCACCCCATCGTCCATGAGCAATAATCAAGAGCTACTGCGTGGACGTTATTCCTGACTATTTAATACGATAACGATCAGACGATTCCGTCCCTCACATTAATCATGCTGTACACCTCGGGGTCATCATGAATCTGAAACATGTTTTCGCATGCATCGCCGTCTCTGCTGTTTGCCACACTCTGCCCGTGCAGGCGCAAACTAACGTGCTTGTGTATGGGCGCCTGGTGGTCGGTGTTGTCAACTATTCGGCATACAGTGATGGTCGTGGGTCCGTAACAAAAGAGAGCAGCTTTAGCAGTCGCTTCGGTTTTAAAGGCAGCGAGGCACTGGGTGACGATCTCAACGCGCTATTTGTGTTGGAAGGCGGATTTAATCCCGATACCGGTAGTGGAGGTGTTATTTCGCGCGAGGCCAGTATTGGCCTTGGCTCGCCTTACGGCAAAATCCGTTTTGGTTTTATGTTGACCCCCTTAGACGATTTGCACGGGATTGTCGGTCCAGGTTATCTCAGCAATGCCAGTAACGACAATCTCAACGGATTTTGGGCAAACGGCTACAACAATAGTTTTACCGGCGCCAGCGCAGATGGCAGTTCGCCTTGCATACAAACTTCTGCAACGCAGGGTAATGCAAACACCTTTGCATTTGATAATCGCTACGGCAATTCGGCTCGCTATGATTCGCCTAATATGCATGGCTTTAGCTTTGCCACGCATCTGGCGCTTGGTGAACCGGCGCAGAATCTCAACTGCCATAGCACCGCATGGTCGAGCAAACTACAATTCAATTCCGGTCAGTTAGTCGCGGCACTTGCCTATAACTTGCACCACAACGTCAGAGACATCAACCTGGACGACAGCATTGTATTGTTTGCGCTGGGCTTTAATCTGACTTCGCAAATCAATCTCAGCACTTATCTCCAGCACATCAAGTACGACAATATCGGTAGTCACCCGTTACAGCAAAACGGTATTGGTGTGCGAGGAAGATTTTTTCAACATAGTCATACCTTTGAGCTAGCCTGGTATCGCGGCGGCGAGGGAAAAGGGGATCAAACTCCGGTTTTTTCCGGCATCTTTACCGGTGCTGGCACTCAATCTGATTTAATGATTGTTGGCTACCGTTATGACTTATCCAAGCGGTCGCAACTGTGGTCTCAGTACGCAATTTTGCGGAACGGCTCACATGCCGGATATGAGCTTGGTGGTGCCGCTGCAGTTAGCGCATCAGCAAGATTAGGACAACACCCGCAGGCGATTGCCTTTGGCATAAAGCATGATTTTTAATGTGTTTGTAAAGACTTTCTCTTGATTAAAATATATATACTAGTGGTGGGTATATATAGCTTGTCCATGTATTAATTGAGCAGTAAGGCGTTTTTATAAAAATAATAAGGGAGTATATTTAAAACGAACTATTTAGCCACGACTAAAATACGAGAAAATATTTTCTATATTGCTTTAAAAAATTGTTTTGTATAAGTTCAAATAAGGTCAAATAAAGTCAAATTAGTTTGAATAAAGTAAGATTTTAGCCAATAGCTTAGTATGATTCTCTGCAGAATTTAGTTTTCACACTCTGACGAATAACCATTGAAATAAGACCTCTGGATCAGTGATTGAAATGACCGCGCTTCACAAATTTTTGCCAATCAGTTTGCTGCTTTGCGTGTGCCTGCTAGCACCCTCTGCCTCGGCTGCGGTCACCCGGGTGATCTATCCTTTAGGTGAAATTCAAAACGATACCCGTTACAACGATGTCATTGAAATGCTCTGCGTTTCGCTTGAAAAAACTAAAGCCCAGTTTGGTGACTATGAATGCAAGCCCAGCGCAGCGACCATGCCCAAAAAGCGTTTTTTGCAAGAGTTAGAACAAGCCAGTCACAATATCAATGTGATCTGGAATCCCGCGTCTGAAGAGTTAGAACAACGTTTGTCTGCGATTCATGTTCCGCTCAGAAAAGGTTTAATGGGCTACCGCGTTGCGCTGATTCACAAAGATAATCAATCTAAAATCGATCAGATCAAAACACTGGACGACCTAAAAAAAATCAGTTTTGGTCAAGGCGTAGGCTGGACAGATAACGCAATATATCAATCACACGGCATTCAGGTGGTACAGGCGCAATATAGTCAATTATTTAAAATGCTGAGCGCAAATCGCTTTGAGTTTTTCCCACGCGGTGCCGGAGAGATTCTTTCAGAATACGACAACAACATCAAAGACAATCCTAATCTTGCCATCGAAAAAAACCTCTTGATTTACTACCCATTTCCCTATTACTTTTATTTTAACCACAACGATAAAGCGATAAGAGAACGGGTCGAAATCGGTTTACATATTATGCAAAAAGACGGCAGTTTTGAAGCGATTTTTAATAAATATCACCAGGCAGCAATTGAAAAACTGAATCTGAAAAATCGTCGCGTTATCCGTTTAGAAAATCCGCTGCTACCAAAAAATACCCCGCTTGATTCTTCTAGTTTATGGCAGCCTGTTAAGTAATCGCCCAATCAAAAATACCTCAATACTATGTGCCGGCGTCAAGGGTGTTCACTCATATAAATCACGCGTGGGCATGATGAGGTTGCCGATATTTGAGGGCACAAAAAAGACACGGTAATTGACCAGTGTTTGCAGGAAATTTCTATCAAATCGGGTGTGTCGCCCATCCCGATTGTGCAGGTAGATTGCAATGCTGCGTCCAGTGACTTTGCTTGAAAATAACCATAGGTACTAATTTTTTGTATCGCCTCATAAGCGACTTTTGGTGCTACCGTGCCCGGGCGAATAATTAACTCACGAATCGGGTTTCGATTATTGAGGGTGACTATGGTTTCTAGCTCGGCACGACCGCAACTCCATTGGGTATTTTCCCGCGCACATTGCGCCACGTAGTACATGGGTTTGCCATTTAATTGCGCATGCGGACGACATTTAACATCAGCAAAATTCGCCTGACGGGCATTGGCGTCAAAGGCTTGCGCGTCAATCTCTGCCACCGCGACGCCAAACTTTTGTCCACAAACTATTTGCTCTAACAACAGACGGTCATGATTATTGAGTTTGACTGGAAAGGTTTGAGTCGTGGTTTGAGCAGTAGTTTGAGATACAGTTTGAGATACAGTTTGTGATCTGCTCACCGCCCTCGCAGAAGACGAACCAGATAACAGCGCGAGTAATAACAGTAATGACAGCAAAAATAATAAGGCCGGGTATTGGTGCCTGAGCTGATGCCTGAAGAGTCGTTTCATTCTTAATACCAACGGATCCGTTGTTTAGAAAAGTTTATAAAAAATATCGTTAAAGCTTTGTACATCTTAAATTGCTACGCAAAATTATTTTAACAATCGCGTAGTTTTTGATCAGTCTAACGAACCTGCTATAGACTGACGATCCATTTAGTTAAAAAGAGTGTACAGAAATTCGTAGATTACTATGCTTGCTAAACTTTCTTTCCGCCAACTGCTACTTGCTGGCTTTCTTTTTATCGCAATCTTGCTTAGCGGTACCTCGGTGCATGCGTTGTTGACGCTGGAGCGACTGACCAAGCAAAGCCGTGCAGTTGCGCATCAGGCGGTTAATTTAACCGAAGAGTCCCAACGTTTGACCGAGCGCACGGTGGCGATGGAGCGTAGCGCACGTCAATATTTGGTATTGGATGACGTGGCATTTCGTGATATTTACGATGACGCGGTGCAAGAGGCAAAAGCATCCTTGCAAGTGTTAGCGCAAGCAATTCCTGACCTCCTGCCAAAACAATTAGAGGACTGGAATACGCAGACCGATATTGCTAGAAAAGTGTTACAAGAAGGTCGAGTGACGAACAAGGCGACGCTCCATAAAAATCAACAAGCCTTGTATCAAAGCTTTGTGCGTTTGCCTGAAATCAATGATCAGATAGTGCTCGCCAGCAAGCGTGAGATTGAACGCCGCAACGACCAATCCTTGATGGAGTTGGAGCGTCAACGGCGTTTGCTGACAGCCTTAGTGTCGGGCGCGATGATCATGGCGATTGTGTTAGCGCTGACTTTTGGTCTCTGGCTTGCGCGCCCCTTGGCGCAAATCGAGTTAGTAATTGGTCGTTTGGGAGAAAACAAATTTGATCAGGAAATCGCCGTAAGCGGGCCTGCCGATTTGCGCCGCTTAGGTAAGCAACTGGATTGGCTGCGTCGTCGTCTGGCTGATCTGGAGGCCGACAAAGCCCGCTTCTTACGCCACATCTCGCATGAGTTAAAAACCCCGCTGGCGGCGTTGCGCGAAGGAGTCGCTTTATTGGAGGACGGCGTAGCAGGTACGCTGAGCGATAATCAGCGCGAGATCGCCCGTATATTGCGTCAGAACACGGCTTCTTTACAAACCCAGATCGAAGATTTGCTGCGCTATAATGCCGCCGCTTTTGATGCGCAACATTTACATAAAACTCCGGTAGATCTGATGCAGTTGCTTAGCACCGTCATTGACGGTCAGCGTTTGCAATGGCAGGCGCGCGGTTTGACTGTTGAACTGAAAACACAATTAGCTGCTGAACGGCAAACGGACTTGCGCCAGTTGCTCAGTAATACGCCAAGTCGCCCGCCGACCATCAGCGCAGATGCAGAAAAACTCGGTGTCGTGCTCGCCAATCTGCTGTCTAATGCAGTGCGCTTTAGTCCTGATGGTGGCGTGATTGACTTCATCCTTACCCAAGCCGATGGCTATGTCAGTATCGACTGTATTGATCAGGGATCTGGCGTGGCGGCGGATGATGCGGCGCGTATCTTCGAGCCGTTTTATCAAGGCGCCCGCCAGCCCGCCGGTGCCCGCAGCGGCAACGGCATTGGCCTCTCTATCGTGAGCGAATATATCGCTGCCCACGGTGGAAAAATACAACTGCACCCTACAGTTTCAGGTGCACATTTTCGGATTGAATTACCTTATGAACGCTAGAGCTAAGTTAAATTTTTTAAGTGGTACCGGCTTACACAGTGTGCTTCTTTGCGCGCTACTAAGCACAGTATTAGGCACATTACTCAGTGCCTGCAAAATTGCACCGCAACAGCCCGACCCTAACCAGGCATCAGCGATACCGGTGGCCGTCGTGGTGCCGCCGCAAGCGGTGATTGCTAGTGATAACGAGGATCTTTTAGCCTACTTTCAGCGAGCACGCTTATTGCCATCGACCGAATTACCCAAGATGCTGGCAGACCTGAATGGTTTAGAAAAAGGCATAGAAAAAAAGGCACGCCATGATGTGCAGCGCGCGATACTGCTGGGATTTATCCGTGGCAGCGGCGATCTGATGCGCGCGCAAGCCTTGTTAGACGGCGTAGTGAAATCGACTGATGCCGATGCAGAACATATTAAGCCGCTAGCGTATTTTTTATCCACCAATTACGCAGAATGGCGACGCTTGGATGAGGCGCTTGATAAGCAAACGCAACAGCTAAAAGAAAGCCAGCGCCGCGCCGATCAGCTTAGTCAAAAGCTAGAAGATTTAAAAGCCATAGAGCGCCAGTTACCGACCCGACCAAGGAGCGCCGTAGTTGCTCCTGCTACTAGTGATAATAAGCAGTAGAACGGTCGTGTAGCAATAGTGAAGCGCATTTACGCACACGATCAACGTCAAAAAAACATCCATCATGATCAAGCCAAAAACTGAACAAGCGCAATTACTATTGGTCGACGATGACCCCGATTTGTTAACCTTGATTTTCATGCGCCTAACCGCCGCAGGTTATCGCGTGACCGCGGTCAGCAGCGCAGAGGCTGCACTCGCCAGATTATCGATAGAGTTGCCATCGCTGGTCATCACCGATGTCCGTTTGCCGGGGCGCGACGGCATGGCGTTGTTCGACGCGATCCGCAGCCAGTACGCCGCCTTACCGGTCATTTTGTTGACTGCCCACGGTACGATTCCTGATGCAGTAGAAGCCACAGCGCGTGGTGCCTATGCCTACCTGACTAAGCCTTTTGATGGCAATGTCTTGCTAGAAAAAATCGCCCACGCCTTGAGCCTTAGTGGCCCCAGTGCCGACCCCGCCAGCAAAGACGAGGCGTGGCGTGAAGAACTCATCAGCCGCAGCCAGCGCATGGCAGAACTGCTGGCAGAAGCCAAGCTGGTCGCCAGCACCGATGCCAGCGTATTAATCCAAGGCGAGAGCGGTACCGGTAAAGAATTATTAGCCCGCGCTATCCACCGCGCCAGCAACCGCGCCAAAGCGCCTTTTATCGCAGTCAATTGCGGCGCCATTCCTGAACAATTGCTGGAGTCAGAATTGTTCGGCCATGTCAAAGGCTCCTTCACTGGCGCGGTCGCCAATCGCAATGGTTTATTCCAGGCAGCGCATGGCGGTACTTTATTTTTGGATGAGATCGGCGATATGCCGCTGTTGTTGCAAGTCAAACTGCTGCGCGTGCTGCAAGAGCGTACCGTCCGCCAGGTTGGTTCTGATCAGGCGATTCCGGTAGATGTACGGGTCTTGTCCGCCACTCATCGCGATCTTGATGTCGCTATGAAAGAAGGTCAGTTCCGTGAGGATTTGTACTACCGTCTTAACGTCGTCACGCTAGCGTTGCCGTCACTGGCAGAACGGCGTGAAGATATCGCTCTGCTCGCTAACCACTTCCGTCAGGCGCTGGCTGACAAATACGACAAGAAGATCAACGGTTTCGCCCCCGACGCGCTGGCAGCGCTGATGTCCGCACCGTGGCCTGGCAACGTGCGGCAATTGCATAACGTGGTCGAGCAGGTGTGCGCCTTAGCCACGGCACCGCTGATCCCCCTGACCTTGGTACAAAGGGCTTTGCGCGTACCGTCGCTAGAGGCGCTCAGCTACACCGATGCCAAACAAAAATTTGAGCGCGATTACCTGATCCAGTTACTCAAACTGACTGACGGCAACGTGTCCGATGCCGCCAGACTGGCGGATCGCAACCGTACCGAATTCTATCGATTGCTACAAAAACACGAGCTGACACCCAGCCTGTTCAGGGCAGACGGCGATCCTGTCGCTGATGAGCGACAGGATTAAATCTTTTAAAATCAACTACTTACGAAATTGCTTCTTTTGCCTGTCGCTATATCCCGACACATTTACGGTAAAAAACCAGTATTTTCATTCGGCTTACAGGCAAAAAATTATCTAAGTGATTGAATTAATGTAGGTTTTTAATAGCTGGCACAGCATGTGCAATACACCAGTCAGTAGCGCCACAAACATGTGAGACGTTGCCTTTAAACCTCATTAAAAAGGATTTATCATGCAAAATCGTTCATTTATCACTTCCCTCATCGCTGCTTCCGTATTGTCTATGACTGCAGCATCCTCTTTCGCCGCTGATACCGTAGTAGCCCAAGCTGCCAAGCCAACCATGACAGAAAAAGCGGGCGTTGCCGTTGATGATTCCATGATCACCGCTAAAGTAAAAAGCGCTCTGGTAGCCGATAAAGAAGTATCCGCATTGAAAATCAACGTCACCACCAAGCAAGGTGTGGTGATCCTGACAGGCGCAGTACCAAGCGTTGCAGCGAGTGATCGCGTACTGAAGATGGTCGCCAGCATTGAGGGTGTGAAAGACATCCAAAACCAGCTGCAAGTATCCCAAGGCTAAGCCAGGGCTAACACAGATTCTGAGCGACCTCTAACCATGTCTTAAGTCGATAACCTATGCGAGCTCCCCCTTGCCTGAATAGGTTCTGTTGATCAGGTCAGAAATCGTTAGAGTGGGTTAGAAGCAGAGTTTGTAGTAGAGAATTGGAAACGGCATTATCAAGAGATAGTGCCGTTTTCTTTTTGTTGGCCCTAGTAGTTAAATATTAATACTCCTAGTGGGTATAATTTAATTATCCAGGTTATATTTGGACAATAAGGCAATTTCTAAAAAAAAGATGGGGAGTATATTGATTATCGTGTATTTTAATTGAAACAATCTGTAAAAATTTCTGTTAATAATCGTCGAGTTTAAATCCAATATCAAAGCCAATAAGTCCCACATCGACGGACTTACGATTACCCTCACAGCCCCCGGTCAATCAACTGCAATTGCTGTCGGTAAGCTCGCTTCAATCGATAGACCTGCGCAGGCCGATGCGCGCCTGCTGCTTCAAATTTCCCTGCGACCTCTTCTAGCATATCCATTTCTGTGATTTTTCTGCGGAAGCTGACTTTGTTCATTGTTTCTCCCATCAGTGCCTCATATACGCGTTGCAGTTGAGGCAGGGTGAACAGGTCGCCCGCTAAATAGCATGGCAGTGATGAGTATTGGCTTTTACTACGTACGCGGGCGACGGCGGTGTCTACAATTGCTTTATGATCAAACGGTAGAGTAGTCTGGCGATCAACGCTGACTAATTGCACGTTGGGGTGTCCGGCGCTTTGGATGATGTCGGACGATACCAGCGCGTAATAGCTGACGGACACAGACCAGCCTCTGGGGTCGCGTGCATTGCCGGAGAACGTTGCTAACTGCTCTAAATACGGCGCCTCAATACCGGTCTTGGTTTTTAAAACGCGTAGTGCGGCATCGCGTGCATCGCTATCGGTTTGCTGATGAATATAGCCACCAGGGAGCGCCAGCGCGTTTTTAAACGGATCGGCATCGCGTTTTAATAAGGCGACTTTTAATCCGTCGTCTTGCAGTGTCAATAAAACGATATCAACGGTACAAATAATTTGTTCCATCGGAGTCTTTGCTATCGGTGTTGAGATCAAATACAGCTAATTTATTCTTCTTAGATACATTTTGCAACTAATTTAATTGATGTGCTTGGTAGAATTTTATATTTAGAAAAGAAGAATTTAGAAATAAATTCTTACTTAGTTGCAAAATGGTTTTATCTATCCTAGAATAGAATCACCTGATTAAAAAAAGGAAAGACGTCATGAAAAGCCAGTTGCATCTCCTCATCATTGACCCACAAAACGATTTTTGTGATTTGCCAGAAAACTACCTGACAAGCAATCCGCAAGACGGACAATTGGTGCAGCCAGCACTGCCAGTGCCGGGCGCGCATGCGGATATGTTGCGTGTCAGTGAATTGATTCAGCTCGCTGGCAAGGGATTGACTGCGATTAGCATTACGCTGGATTCTCACCACCGCTACGACATCGCTCATCCGACTTTTTGGTTTGATGCTGCGGGTAAGCCGGTTACACCGTTTACGCAAATTTCATCCGCCGATGTTCGTGCCGGAAAATATCTACCACGCAATCCAAGTGCAATGCCAAGAGCGCTGGCCTACATAGAGGCACTGGAAGTGGCAGGACGCTATCAGCTGATGATCTGGCCGGTACATTGCGAGATCGGGTCTTGGGGGCAAAATGTGCACAGCGATATCCGGGCTGCCTACAATTTTTGGGAAGACGCTACTAACGGCGTGGTGAGCAAACTTAACAAAGGATCTAATCCATGGACGGAGCATTACTCCGCCGTGATGGCAGAAGTGCCGGATGCCGCTGATCCAGATACCCAGTTAAATCGTGAGTTTATTGGCAGCTTAGCCAGCGCCGACCGTGTGTATATTACTGGCGAGGCGGGCAGCCATTGCGTCAGGGCGACTACCGAGCATATTGTAGAAAATATGAAACCCGAAGATCTATCCAAATTAGTTTTATTGACCGACTGCATGAGTCCAGTAACAGGCTTTACCGCACAATATGACGCCTTTATCCACGACATGGCAACGCGCGGTGTACAGATTGCAAAATCGAGCGATGTGTTAGCCGAGCTGATTGCTAATCAAAGTCGCTAAGGCAGATCAACACAATAAAAATGAGACCAGAGAAGAAGAATATGAAGCCCATCGTCACCAGTTTGTTAGAAACCGATTTATATAAATTTACGATGTGGCAGTCTTTGTTGCATAGCCACCCCAATGCGCAGACGGAGTACGCTTTTGTTTGCCGCAATACTCCAGCCTATCCTTTATCTGAATTAAAGGCTGATGTAGACAGAGAACTAGATCATCTATGCGCGCTGCATTTTGCAGAAGACGAGTTAGATTATTTGCGCTCACTGCGCTTTATCAAAAGTGATTTCACTGACTTTTTGACGGTATTTCACTTTCAAAGAAAATTCATCAAAGTCACGGCCAATGGTGACACCTTAGAGATCGTCGCAACCGGTCCTCAAGTGCATGTGATGGGCTTTGAAATCTATGTACTGCATATCGTCAATGAATTGTATTTCCGCCGTTTGCAAACAGAAACCAGCTTGCAAGAAGGCCGTGATCGTTTGGCTAAAAAAATCGCTTTAGTCAGAACATTTGCTGAGGAAGCGACACGAGAAAATCCGTTTGAATTTTTTGATTTTGGATTGCGCCGCCGTTTTTCTGGTGAATGGCATGATGAAGTCGTCGCTACGCTGAAGCGTGAATTACCTGACTATTTTAAAGGTACCTCTAATGTGTATCTTGCAAAAAAACATAAGCTAGTTCCGATAGGCACAATGGCGCATGAGTACCTACAATCGTATCAATCCTTTGGCGTACGCCTGCGTGATTTCCAGAAAGCAGCCTTAGAAGATTGGGTGCAAGAATATCGCGGTGATCTTGGTACGGCACTCACCGATGTTGTGGGCATGGATGCGTTTTTGGCGGATTTTGATCTGTACTTCGCCAAGCTGTTTGATGGCTTGCGACACGATTCTGGCGACCCGGTTGTCTGGGGTGAAAAAGCACTTGCACATTACGCCAAGCTGCGGGTGGATGCGCATACCAAGCGCCTGGTATTTTCTGACGGACTAGATTTCGACAAAGCTTTTTCCTTGTATCGGCACTTCGCCGACCGCACCATGACAGGCTTTGGCATCGGCACCAATCTCACCAACGATACGGGCATCAAAGCGCTCAATATTGTGATGAAGCTCAAAACTTGTAACGGCCAACCGGTTGCGAAGTTATCCGATTCCGCCGGAAAAACTCTGTGTACCGACGAGACCTTTTTGGCCTATTTGCGTCAGGTATTTAATCATCCCGTCATTTGATGTAGCGAATATAAAATCATGTTATCCATCGCCATTGCACAATTGAATTACACCGTGGGTGACTTCGCTGGCAACACTGCCGCGATCATCCAGTCGATGACCAAAGCTAACGCGCTTAAAGCGGACATTGCGGTATTTTCTGAGTTATGTATCTGCGGCTATTATCCCGGCGATTTGCTGGAAGACAGCCGGTTTTTATCGCAATTGGATGTCGCTTTGTCGAGCATTCTTGCTGCCTCAAAACAATCACCGTCTATGGTCACTGTGATCGGGACGGCCAGGTGCAATGCAGGCATAGGCAAGCCATTACATAACGCCTTACTCGCGATCAAAGATGGTGTCATCGTTGCTGAGTATTACAAACAGCTGTTACCTACTTACGGCATTTTTGACGAGCGTCGTCACTTTGAGCCCGGCTCGGAAGGCGCCTGCTTGCTAAAAGTGGCAGGTCAAAAAATTGGCTTTATGGTGTGTGAAGACGGTTGGAATGATGAAGGCCGGGATTACCAGATCAATCCATTCACCGCATTGAGTGCAGCGCAGCCCGATTTGATTATCAGCATCAACGCCAGCCCATCTGACATAGGTAAGCGGCGGCAACGTCATGCCATGTTTAGCAAGGCATCCAACCATCACCAATTGCCGCTGTTATATGTCAACCAGATTGGCGGACAAGACCAATTGGTGTTCGACGGCGCCTCGTTCGCGGTCTCGCCTGCGCAGGGTATTGCGTATGAGGCAGCCCGTTTTGAAGAAGACTTCAATCTCATAGGATTTAACGCAGGACAGTTTTTATCCGTCGATGGCAGCGCATTGCCCAAACCTGATAGCGAGGGATTGTCCGCCACCGAATTCACCAGAAGGCAAATTGTGCTCGGCCTGCAAGATTACGCCCGTCGCTGCGGCTTTACTCAAGTCGTAGTCGGCTCTTCAGGCGGTATCGATTCTGCATTGACACTAGCACTCGCCGCAGAAGCCTTAGGTGCTGAGAATGTGATCGCGATCACGATGCCATCGGCATATTCCAGCGATGGCTCAATCGCTGATTCAGTCAAGTTGTGCAACAATTTAAACGTGACTTTATTCACGCATCCGATTTTGGATTTGGTCAAACAATATAGCCAGGGATTTAGCGCCGCATTTGCCGCACCGCTAATAGGTTTGCCATTAGAAAATCTACAAGCACGGATACGCGGCACTATCCTGATGGAATACTCCAACACCTACGGAGCCTTGCTACTTACCACCGGCAATAAGAGCGAAATCTCGGTCGGCTATTGCACCCTGTATGGTGACACCAACGGTGGATTAGGCTTGATTGGCGATCTGTATAAAACTGAGGTGTACGCCTTATCACGCCACATTAATCAACATGCCGGGCGCGAGATTATTCCCGAGGATGTACTAACTAAACCGCCTTCTGCCGAGCTGGCACCAGATCAACTCGATACAGATAGCCTGCCACCTTACGACGAGCTCGATGAGATGCTGAAATGGCATATCGAAGGCAAGCGATTACCCGACTATGAATTTGCAAAGGCCAGCGCTTTTGTCGAACAATTAGTGAGTACCGAGAAAGGTGAAAGTAGCTTGAAGCGGATACTAGGCATGGTCGCCCGCAATGAATACAAACGTCGCCAGGCACCACCCATCATCCGCGTCCGTTCTCGAGCCTTTGGCAGCGGACGCCAGATGCCAATCGCTGCTAAATATTTGAATTGACCAATAGGACTAGCATGACCAACAAAGCTCCAGCTAACAACTTTGATGTCGCCGTTCTGATTGGCCGCTTTCAGCCATTTCATCACGGGCACGCACAACTTTTACAGCGGGCATTAGACACCGCACCTCAGGTTGTGATTGCGCTCGGATCATCTTTCCACGCGCGCAGCACAAAAAATCCCTTTACCTGGCAAGAGCGCGCTAGCATGATCTGCGCTTGTTTGTCGGAGGCGGATAAAGAGCGTATTCGGTTTGTCGCGGTGCGTGATTATTACGATGATGTGCGCTGGGCGCATGCAGTTCAGAAAAAAGTGCATGCGCTGATGCCGGAGGCAAAGCAAGTCGCTTTGATCGGGCACTTTAAAGATGCTTCAAGCTATTACCTCAATCGCTTTCCGCGCTGGCAACTGATCGAGGCGGATCAAACTATTGCAGTGGACGGACCGCTGGATGCGACGCTGATACGCCGGGTACTATTTGAGAGTGAAGACATCAATGTATCGCTCGATGTCGTTGATCAGTTTTTACCGAAGGCGATACGACAATATATCAAAGCCTGGGTGATTTACCCGCACTTCGCTGATCTGGTCAAAGAACATCAGCAATTGAATAAATACAAAGCCGCCTGGAATGCGGCACCGTATGCCCCGATCTTCTCAACCGTGGACGCAATCGTCAAAGCGGCGGAGCATATTTTGCTGGTGCAACGTGGTGGTTTTCCGGGTAAAGGCTTATGGGCGCTGCCAGGTGGATTTCTGGAACAGGATGAGCGCCTGCTGCAAGGTGCGATCCGTGAACTGACAGAAGAAACCAATCTCGCCATCTTAGATTCTACGTTAGAAAACGCGCTGGTCGATGTCAAAGTCTTCGACCATCCCGGTCGCAGCCAACGTGGCAGAACCATTACGCATGCCCATTTCTTTGATCTGCAAATTGACCACCTGCCAGACATCAACGCAGCCGACGACGCAGCGGCTGCCGCGTGGGTGCCGATATCTGCACTGGCTGCGATGGAAGAAGTTTTCTTTGATGATCACTTTCATATTCTGGATCATTTTTTGACACTGAGTGAGCCTGACCATTGTTAGCCAGCGCGATCTAAGAGCGAGCTAAACATGCGCCAGAGTCTATAAACACCAATTAATCATAGCTACTTAGCGACCGTCTTCGACTATGAATATAAATATACTCATAGTAAGTATATATTTGTTGTCCATACAATCATTGGACAATAGGGTTGTTTTACAAAAAATAAGGGGGAGTATATAAAAATATACATAAATGTGGCGCGTCTCTGCCCTAAGATAAAAAACAGCAGCATCCGTTGTGCTTGTGTTTATAATCAGCCAAGGCTTTTTGTTAGAATTTAAGATTGCATCGATATGAAAAAAAGGAGTAGTTGCGCTAACAAGTATGGACAAGCAAGTCATTTACACCAAGACAGCAAAAGGCCTGGCAGAGGCGATTGGTAAAACCAAGCAGCTTTCTCGAGGCCTTCGTTCGGTTCTTAAAGAGATTAATGGCAGCGCTCCGGTCGAGCTTGTTCAAAGCAACTTGGGTAATCTGGCAGACAAAAAACTAGAAAAAGCGCTGGAGCAATTACTTAAAGACAGTTATATCCGTATCTTTGATACACCTCGTCAGGTAAAGAAACTCAACACGGTACAAACACCGACACCCGACGATATTGATTTTTCTACCATTGGTAGTTTTCAGGAGTCGCTGCTTCAACTCACGATGAGCGCTTTTTACAACGCCGTAGAGGCGCAAAACGCTGCCGACGCAACGGCACCAAAAGAAGACCCTGTTGTTAAATCTAGTCCGCCGGTAAGCACAATCACCGTCCCTAAAGCGATTACCGAGGCTGACCCCAAGATTCAAGCGTTGGCAGAATATGTACAGCGTCTGGAGCTAGAAGCCCGCGTCAAACAAGCGGCTAAAGAAAAGACCCGAAAAAAATTAGAAGAAGCCCAGCAAGCTAAATTAAAAGCCCAGCAAGAAACGCAGGAACAGGACGCACTACAGCAAAAACAGCAGCAGTTAAAACAACAAAGCGACGCGCAAGCGCAGGTTCGACACGAGGCTCAACTAGCGCAACAAATCCAGCTAACCGACCAGCAAAAGCAGGCGGCGACTGACGCGTTATCGTATATTCAAGCGGAAGAAGTTGCACAAGAGAAAAGTAGACATGATGCAGAAGAGCTGGCGCGCCAACAACTTCAAGAAAAAATCAGGGCCGAGGAACAGCTAGGCAAAGAGGCGGTTTCCAGAGCAGAAGAATTAGCTAGGGCGGAAGAACATAAGCATCACCAGAACGAACTCAATGCCAAGCAAGTCGCAGAAGAATTACAGCGCAAAGTTGCACAAGGTCGCGCCCGCATGGAGTTAGAAAAGAAAGCGCAAGAAGACGAAGCCAGAAGAAAAGCAAAAGAATTAGCCGAAAAAGAAGCAGAACAACGTGCTGCGCAAGAAGCCCAGCAAACAGCGATGGAAGCTGCTCGTTTAGCGAGAGAAAAAGAGGAGCGACTTCAACATCAGGCAAATTTGAAGCGCCAGGCAGATATTGCCGCGGAAGCTGCAACCCAAGCCACCCGTGCGTTAGCTGAGCAACAGCAGCGCGAATATGAGATTGCTCAAGCGGCAGAAATTGCGAAAGCAGAACAGCTAGCCAGAGTGCAAGAACAGCAAAGCCGTATCGCGGCAGAGGCCAAAGCAAAACAAGAGGCATTACAGCGCACAAAAGCGGAAGAAGAGCGACAGTTTAGAGTACAGCAAGCCCGTATCAAGGCAGAAACAAAGGCAAAGCAAGAAGCGCTAGAGCGCCAACAAGAACAACAAGCCAAAGAGCAACAAGCCAAAGAACAACAAGCCAAAGAACAACAAGCCAAAGAACAACAAGCTAAAGCGCAGCGAGAAGCATTAGAGTTAGCCAAAGCGGAAGAGCAACGTATTGCGCTGGAAAAGCAGCGCCAACTTGAGGCGCAAGCCAGAGAGAAGCAAGAGCAAGAGGCTGCTGAACAAGCAAGACTGGCTAAGCTAGCCGCAGAAGAACAAGCTCGAATCCAAGCGGAAGTGAAGGCGCAGCAAGATGCGTTAGCACTTGAGGAAGCCAAGCAAGTAAAGAAGGCTAAGGAAGCGGAGCAAGAGCGACTAAAAAAAGAAGAACAATCCCGTCTTGAAGAGGAAGCTAAAGCCAAGCAAAGAGCATTAGAGTTAGCCAAAGCGGAAGAGCAACGCATTGCGCTGGAAAAGCAGCGCCAACTTGAGGCGCAAGCCAAAGAGAAGCAAGAGCGGGAGGCTGCTGAACAAGCAAGGCTGGCTAAACTAGCCGCAGAAGAACAAGCTCGAATCCAAGCGGAAGTGAAGGCGCAGCAAGATGCGTTAGCACTCGAGGAAGCCAAGCAAGCTAAGAAGGCTAAGGAGGCAGAGCAAGAGCGACTAAAAAAAGAAGAACAATCCCGTCTCGCAGAACAAGCTAAACAAGCCCAACTCAACGCAGAGGCGGAAGCAAGTGCAGTTGCATTGCAGCGCGCTCAAGCGGAAGAAGAGGCGCTGATCCGTCAGTCCGAAGAAGAGCGTGCCATCAACGAAGCAACCGAGCGTCATCGCCTAGAAGGTATTGCAAGGGAGCAGCTCCGCCAGCAAGTGCATCAACGCACTGCTTCAATGTACGAAGAAGAAGAGCGCGCACGCAAAGAAAAAGATCAAGACGTTTTGAACGGTATCGAGGCGCTAAAGAAGCAACAAGAAATCGATCATGATCAGGATGAAAAAGATCGTATAGCCCGACAAGAAAAAGAACTGCTCTTAAAACAGCAAGCTGAGGAAGCCGCACAACACGAAGCAGAAGAACTGAAACAAATGCACGCACAGATAGAAGCGCGTGAGCTCGCAAGGCAATTAAAATTACAGGCACGTGCAGAATCCCAGGCAGCAACCGCAAGCCAATGGTCTGTCATGTTGTCGCGAGCAGCTAATTTGGTCGTGAATAAAATTTTTGGTAGCTTATTAGAAAAACTCAGTCTCATCGTGTTTGCCAGTGCCATCGTGGCGATTGCTGCTATTCATTTCACTTCGTTTGATCGGCAGGCAGCGATATTTGAAAAATCCATCACTAGCGTGATAGCGCAGCCGGCCAAAATCAACGGGCTATATTTTGCTTTGCTACCGCGCCCTCACTGGCGAGCAGAAGGCGTGACGATTGGCGACCGGCAACAAATCCAAATTGCAGAAATTTCTGTCGCTATCGATATCACGACCGTATTCGACGATAAAATTTCTATGGGACGGATTGATATTAATTCCGCTCAACTTGATGAGGAAGCTGCAGGCTGGATTTTGTTTAACTCACGGGCACAAAGCCATACACAATTTGGTCCGGTATATGTTGAGGACCTCAAACTAAATTCGCCTAATTTGCCATTAGCTCTGTTAGAAGGCTATGCTGACTTTGATGCCAACGGACATTGGAACTCGATCACCTTAGATTCCTCAGAACGACAATTCCATGCCGTCTTATCACCAAATGGTGCGAGGACTACATTTGAAATGAATGCCGATGATTTCACACTCCCTTTCGGCATCAACGCCAACCTGAAAAAATTCCATAGCGCGGGCAATATTGATCAAGACCGAGCCGAGATCAAAGAATTTGGCGGCAGTGTATACGACGGTGTGCTAAGCGGTAGTGGTACCTTGCGATGGGGCGATCGCTGGACTTTTTCTGGTAATTTCAGCGCGATAGAGATCAGTCTTCCCGGTATTGCACCGCGCTTATTTAGTAGCGGAAAAATGAAAACTAAAGGGCGCTACACGATGCAGTCCAAGACCAGTAATAAGCTGTTTTCTGCACCAAGGATAGACGGCAGTTTTAACGTCGGTAATGGTGAATTAACAGGTATAAATATCATGAGTGCGTTAAAGAGTACTCAGCTTCTGGGCCGTACCAGTTTTACTGAGTTAAGTGGTAATTTTACCTATAACGGTAGCCAGACCCAGTTACAAAATATCCGCCTGAACGCTGGCATAGTCTCTGCAAGTGGTTTTACATCGATTGATGCTAATGCCGGACTTTACGGCCGCTTCTCTGTTGACTTACGCTCGCCCACCAACACAGAGCGCGCCAATATATCGCTGTCGGGCAAAGTGAGTGAGCCTAAATTTACTGATTAATCCCGGTGACGTTTAGAAAAAGTAGCATCCAGCGCAAGTAACAGCTAGGCCAAAGACGAATAACAAGCAATTGTACTGATCGGCGTTCTAGTGGATAATTCAAGCCTATGAACGATACTACGACACCCCCAAATTTGCCCGATCGACTCTCAGTTGATCCCCGCAGCCCTTACCACATCGCCGCCGTATTCGAGCACGAAGTCGGTATCAAGCTCAACGACAAAGAACGACTCGATGTTGAAGAATATTGCATCAGCGAAGGCTGGATAAAAGTCGCGGCGGGTAAAGCCGTGGATCGCAAGGGCAAGCCGTTAATGATTAAAGTAAAGGGCAAAGTTGAGGCGTTTTATCGCTGATTCTGATGTTCTGGTTGGCGCTGATGGCATGGCAAAGCTGATTTAAAAATACGAAATTACTATTAAAAATGGGGCGACATCGAAGTGATCCGATGTCGCCCCAATTAGTTTTGACGCATGAATTGTGCAGACATCGCTAAATCGTTTTTGGCAATGGTAGAACTTAGGATTAATCGCAGATAGCGCTGGATTGTTGCTAAGCTTCCTGTCAGGAGTCACAAGCTAGGTGTTGTTTGCTGGCAATCGCAAATCATGCAAATCATGTAGGTCACGCAGGCGCTGGTGCAAGTCATCATCCCAGTCCAGCTTTTGCTGCTGCTTGGCGCGCAGGTAGTGTTCGGTAAATACATCCAGATAGGCTTCTAAGGTCTGCGCGGCTAAGGTCTCGCCAGCCAGAGTCAGGCACAACGCTGCGACCTCGCATGTACACAAATGATCTTCTTGCTGGGCGCGGCGCAGGCGGTAGCGCGATACTTGTTCAGGCATCAAACTTAGTACCGGAAGATGATTCAGGTAAGGGCTTTTTTTAAAAATCTTGCGAGCTTCTTGCCAGGTCGCGTCTAACAGAATAAACAGCGGACGCTTGCTCGCCGCGCTTACATCTTTGGTGTCAGGTTGCTCTGCCGGTAATTGCGTGATCACCCGTTCCGGTGCGATAAACTCGCCGGGGAACACCACATACGGCTGCCATTGCGGATCAGCCAGCACTGCCAGCAGCGCAGGATCTACTGTAGTGCGGGCCCAGCCAAACGCCATCGTGTCCGGCACCACATCGGCAATTAGCCAGCCTGTGTTGCTAGGTTTCAGCGTCTCGTGCTCGGCCATGATCAGGCAGACTCCGGCACGCGTAGCTACCACCGGACGCAGGGCGCACAGGCAATGGCTCAGGATCAGACGACATCCGGCGCAACGCTCGCCATGCGGACCGCCACGAGCAAGAAACGGGCGCGTACTACGCTCCAGTCGGGAGGAGCGCAGGCGGGATACAGCGTGAGGGAAGTGAGTTGAGTGGGGTTGGGTCATGGGAGAATCAAGAGCAATGCCAGAATCAAAAGCTAAATTGATCTGGCACAGCAAGAGGACTGGTCAAAGCCCAGCATTCTAAAGCAATCAAGTTGACGAGCACAACTCAGCAAATAACTTAACAAGCAACTGAGCCAGCGCTATTACTGATTACGAACCCCGAAAAACACCACCGAAAAATAGTCCTTTGAAGCGCTTCCGAAAAATCACAATCGTGCCAGTGAGAAGCAACACGATAAAATTAAAACTCAAAATCTTGGTACCGCCAAGATCAACATAAGGCACTGCGTTGGATTGCATAGTCGCCGCGTTCAAACCGCGATCATAGGTCGCGCCGATGACTTGCTCTTGGTTGTTGATAGCATTGGTAAGGTATAAGCCTTTACCGCTGGGGTGCAGCAGCATTTTATTGTCCCGCCAAACGAAGGAGATGCGATGGTCGCCAAAACGGTCGTTGATAATATCAACACCCCCGACGACGTGACCAGCATTGTTGATACCTGTAGCGAAGCTATCGCCACGACCGATGATCGCACCCAAGTCTGTCATGCGCTTGCCGTCGTAGACAAAGGCATGCAAGCTGCGATCCTTCATCTCTGATGTTCCGACGACAACGCCCTTGTCATTGATCGCAGTCGCAACACTAAAGCGACCACCAAGAGTGCCAAGATCGATCATGCCACGCTCGGCATCGTACAAAAAAGCATGGCGCGAGCCATCTTCGGTCATCGCTGTGCCAACTACCTGGCCCACGCTGTTGATCGCGCTGGCAGCACTGACCTTACCGCCTAAGGTACCCAGATCCTTGAGCGGCTCGCCGCGCTGGTACAAGAAAGCATGCCAGTCGCCATTAGGCGTATCAGCAAAGCCAACGACCGCACCAGCATTGTTTAACGCCATACCGTGGCTGCTAGGGCCACCCAGAGTGCCTAATTCTTGTATGCCGTCGGCACGACTGTAAAGAAAGGCAGTCCAAGTCCCGTCTTTTTTGTCGGATGACCCAACCACCTGGCCTTTGTCATTGATGCGCTTTGCCTCGCTCTCTGTCCCACCAGGCGATTCAAGCTTGATCAACTGTCCTTTATCAAAAAAAGCAGCATGCCGACCACCTTTCTCATCCTCAATCACCGCCGCGACCTGACCAGCAGCATTCATGTCATATGCAATAGACCCACCTTGCTTAGGCGGCACAATCCCAAGCGACTGAGTAATTGCACTCGCCTCACCACCCGCCAGAGCCAGCAGAAAAAAAGAATAACGCAGAATATGACGCATACAAGAATCCTTTCAGGTGGAGTTTTACAAACAGAAAAGTCGTGGGTAAATGTACATCAATAATGCTTGCTGTAGATGCCAGATTGTTATGGCTTGTGGTGAAAATGAGAATCGTCAGAGACGGTGAAATTGTGGCGTTGATCGTATGTCTTTGAATTGCCGGATAGCTGAATCCAGCAAGAGGTGTTCAGTACGAACTGACTAATCTGACTTATAGTCCGTACCCTTGCCTTTGACCGTCCGCTTGACCTTCGAATGTATTGTCCGACTGAAAATTTTAACCATGATGATTTCCTCCACTATCGTCATTCACTATAAGATTATTTGTGTCTGGGCGATATTACAAAAACTAACAAACATTACCCCGCTAACGCATATTACATGCAGGTTTTCTTAAACATATCTTTGTAAACCGCATGGGATAAATTGCTCAAGCGGAGGAGCCTTTTTAAGATCATGCAGTGTCGATATTTATATAATATGAAGATATCCTGATAGCAATTTGCATTATTCCTCTGTTAACCAAAACCCCTATTTTATCTGCCAAACTAATGACGCCAAATCGCTGGAATAGAGAACAACTCACATTGGCTTACTACTTGTACTGCCAACTGCCTTTCGGTCGCCTGCATAGCCGTAACCCAGAGATCATAGAACTGGCGCAGCTCATTGGCCGCACGCCGTCTGCGGTGGCGATGAAGCTGGTTAACTTCGCCAGCCTAGATCCCGCCATCACCAGCACTGGCCGCAAAGGCTTAAGCGCCGCATCCAATCTCGACCGCGAAGTGTGGGCAGAATTTCAGCAGGATTGGGAGGCGCAGATCAGCGCGAGCGAAAACCTCAAACAGCGGCTTATGATGGATGCCAATCCTAGCCCAAGCTCCACGGCAAACCCAATAGCGGAACAGGGCGACCAGCCTACAGATTTCACTGGCGAGACTAGGCAGGTCATGACAGCGCAAAGGATCAAGCAAGGCTTTTTTAGACGCGCCGTGCTGAGCAGTTATAAGGGGCGCTGCTGCATGTCCGGCATGTCCGAGCCGCGCCTGTTGATCGCCAGCCACATCGTGCCGTGGAACCAAGACAAGGCAAACCGCCTCAACCCCGGCAACGGCCTATGCCTATCGGCACTGCATGACCGCGCCTTTGACCAGCACCTGATTAGTCTGACAGACGACCTCACAATTTTAGTCGGTGACGCTATCAAACGAAGGCGGGACGAGCCCATGATGCAGAGCGTATTCTTGGCGCTGGAAGGGAAACACATTGCCCTACCGGAGAAGTTCATGCCAGAGAAAATCCTCATCACCCAGCACCGTTTGGCATTTGAATTGGCGCAGTGATGGTATAAAAAAACGGAAATATTGTGCAGCGACTCCACCAGAAAAATATCTTTAACGCGATACCTATCTTTGCTCAAAGTGGATGCGCAATGTCCAATGTGGCTCTTGAGGTGAATCATAGAAGGTCGCATGGGGATTGCGAAAGTAATTTTGAACTACGTTTCGAAAAATTTACAAAATCCAGACCAACCCGTCCAATATGATGACTTGCGAGTGCTTAGTAGCGAGCCGTATAGATGTCTCTTAATTGCGCAATCGGAATGAAAGTCTTTTGGAGCTGTTTAATAGGTGCCTGATCATCAGACTCTAGAAATGAAACGGTAAGCACACTCACTATCAAATACCCATCAAACAAAACTGTTATTTCTAACCATATGATTTTTAAGAACTTTTGTTCAAATATCTGACTGAATAACTGGCTTTGTCAAACACCCGTCAAACAAATTAAGTCCATTTTGGTACATAGCGACGCAATTTCGGCGGTGCTGTTTTATCCTGCAAATGGATATCTTTTGCAAGTAAAGCTTCTTTAAGTAAACGAGACGCCGTTGCGCTGTTTTTGGGGTCTATCCCAAATCGCTCACGAAGCGATGTATTTGTCATAAATTTACTTTGTACATACCAGCTCCCGTATGGCCAGTTCTGGATAAACTGAGACAGATTTTCTCAAGGCTTGTCCAATGACTTCATTAATTGGCAACAGATTATTAATAAACCCTATCAGCCCTTCAAAACCTGCTGCGTAGCCGCGTGCGCCTTCTTGTTCACGTAATGTGGTGACTCGACCAGTTCCCTGATAAACAATCACCCGGACGGCTTTTCGTTGCAAGTTACCAAAATCAGATAATTTCTTTGCAAATAAAATAGCCCCCAGATTAAATATGCGCCAATAGCCGCCACCCATGGCTTCAATTAGGCGGTCTGAAGCGAGTGCGTCGAGAATCCCGTCGCGGCCATTGGGTAGGGGCTTATTTAACAGATCAAAATAAGCTGCAAAATCCAGTAATTTCAGAACTTCATCTGAGCTTACTTTTTCCGAAGCGGCCAGCATTTCAAACGGCGTATCATCAAGGACTCGCCATAGCTGGCGTTCTTTTTCGGGGAAGTCTTTCAGTCGTTTTTTATAAGAGCCAATACGAATGTAAGCACTGCCAGAGAATTGGACCGGATGCCGGAATGCGCGGTCAATTTCCAGTATGACGATTGCGAGCTCATCAAGCGTTACGCTGTAAAAATGGAAGGAAATTTTAGGAGATAGCTGGCGCAGTAACCAGTTCTCCAGCTCTTCATTACCTATTTTTTTCTTATGAGGAGAAAAATCAGTTCCGACAAAAGTGTAGCTGCCGTCGTCAACTCCCCAGATCAGATAGGCGTGTGATTTGCCATCTAAAGCTGCCGAGTTGGACAGTGCAGAGATGTATTCACCGATTTCCTGTGGTTCTGCATTGTTATGCTTAAACTCAAGCCAGCCAGTTTCAGCAGGTAATGCAATAAGCTCATGTGCCAGACTTCTAAGATATTCTTGATCTCGTGACATTATCCTGATACGTTTGATAAATGGCACAACAAAGAAGCCCAACAAACTGCAGGGCTTCTTTCGATTCAAACTATGCTTAAACGCCAATATTCATCGCAAGTGGCGTGTTCGGTTAAAGACATACCCCGTACAGTTTCGTATTATCGCCCATTAGAGCAATAAAAATCTGACCAGCGGCAATTGCGTCTTCAATTTGAGCTGCAATCAACTCACATCCCCAAAGATCTTAAGAGTTCATCACTAGCATCATCGGCGGCGTTAGCTGTCGGTTGAGTTGAGCTTGTTTGGCCGGACTTATCCGCTTGCTCCATGTCCAGCAAGGCATCTGGATCGGTGATTTCGCTGGAGTCGAAGTCATGCAATTTAATGAATTCTGTGCGGTCAATCGCGAGTTCCAGATAGAAAATATTATTATTTTCTGTGAAGAAGGAGACGCGGCGGATTTCCGGGCGGTCTAGTGGAGTATCGACGCTGAGCATGACTTGTTTGTTCAGCACCAGCATTTTGGGTTGGTTTTGAGTGATGTTGGTTTGTAGTTCTCTGCGGACTTTACCGGTGAAATCGCCGACGATCTGGTTCATCAGTTCGCCCAGGATATTCGAGACCTCATCGGAGCTGAATGAGGAGGCTAGTTCGGACTTGGGCATACCCATGCTTAGCATGTATTTCTCATAAATTTCTAGGGCGGCGTTGCCAGCAAAATTCAGCACAACCAAGCCAGAAAATCCGCCGTCAAATAAGACAAAGCAACCGATATCAGGCTTCAGACCGATCTTGGTTACCCGCTGCACCATGGCAGAGTAATGAATCTTGCTTTGCGTCGCTACGTTCAATACTCGTGTGACCGAATTACATAAACTGGTCAAAAGATCTTCGGTTCCATAAACGACCGTTTTTTCTTCTTTAATCATGTGCGACTCCTAAGGGTATTTTTTGAATGTACTTTTGTTTTATTCGCCCAGTACGCGGTGGGCTATTGCCTGTGCATCGCTTTGCCCAGATCCAGGCCCTACATTTTGCAGCGTCGATGGTGCGGCGAGCGCCACGCAAGCTTTTGCGCTCAGACACGGTGATCCATGGAATTAGTTAAGAATATTCAATGGGACACGCGGCGTCCAGTTGTTTCACGCTTTCTGTGCAATTTGCTGCAGCTTTATGCCTGTGATGGACGACGGTATGTTGCTGAATTGATCTTTTTGCCTGGTCAAAAGTAAGCGTCCGACGCAACCATCTAGCAATGATGAAATGAACGCGCCACACTCCTTCGTTTCAAAGTTAAGGAGAAGGCATGAGCCACGACCCAAT